>JBEKCP010000175.1:0-9744 GCA_050014815.1 Thermoguttaceae bacterium
TTCGGAGCCGCTTGCCCCGGCCCGGCGCTTGCCGCGATTGCGGCCGCGAGGCTCGCCATCGTCAGAAGCGAGAGTTGCCACCGGCGCTCGTTGCAGGTTACTCTAGTCATGGGTGCCTCGTCAGCGTTGATGGAAGGAAGGGGGGAAACGACGTGGGATTCTGGATTGCGGTGTGGTTGACTTGCGGAGCGGCCCCGGGCGCGGCGGCTTCGGGGGAGCCGGCGGCGGCCCGGTTCGAGTTCCAGCAGCTCGAAATGGCCGTGCCAATGAGAATTGTATTATATGCTCCCGATTCCGCAATCGCAACGAGGGCCGCCCGGGAGGCATTTGCCCGAGTCCACGCACTGAATGCCATCATGAGCGACTACGACGACCAGAGCGAATTGCGGCGGCTGTGCCTCACGGCGGGGAGCGGTCGCCCGCAGGCCGTGAGCGACGACCTGTGGAAGGTCCTGGTCCATGCCCAGGCCGTCTCCGCGCAATCGGAAGGGGCGCTGGACGTGACGGTCGGGCCGGTGGTCCGGCTCTGGCGCCGTGCCCGACGCCAGAGGGAACTGCCCCCCCCAGATGCCATCGCCGCCGCCCGGGCCCTGGTCGGCTATCAACTCCTCCGCCTCGATCCCAAACGGCAGACCGTCGAGCTCTTGAAGCCGGACATGCGCCTGGACCTGGGAGGAATCGCCAAGGGCTATGCCATGGACGAGGCCTACGCCGTGCTGCGGCGGCTGGGGATCACCCGGGCGCTGGTCGAGGCGGGCGGCGACATGCGGCTCGGCGATCCCCCGCCGGAAAGAACCGGCTGGCACATCGCGGTGATGCCCCTGGACGATCCCCACGGCCGCCCCGAAAGTTACCTGGTGCTGAGCCGCGTAGCCGTATCCACCTCGGGCGACGCGATGCAGTTCGTCGAGATCGGCGGCCGCCGGTATTCGCACATCGTCGATCCCAGGACGGGGGCCGCACTGACAGACCACGGTCGCGTGATGGTCGTGGCCCCCAACGGGCTCACCTCCGACGCCCTGACGAAGGTCCTGAGCGTGTTGGGCCCGGAGAAAGGCCTGAAGATAATCGAGGACACCCCCCAAACAGCGGCCCAACTCGTCCGTGCCCCCAACGGCGTAGCCCAGCGGTACCAGTCGAGCCGCTGGAAGGACCTGCCCATGGTGAAGGTGCCGTAGTGACGGGCGAGGAGCGCTACACTGGCCGTTTAGCGGGCGGGCCGGGTACCCTTTGGGTGCGCCGTGCGGCGTGAATGTCACGGCGGGCAAGCCCGCCCGCTAAACGTTTGCGCGTGTCAGAATGACCTATATATATCTGGGATGCTGGCAATTTCCCGCGCCGGGGCGTATGTTACAAACTTGTTACCCGGCCGTTTCGTACCCGGGATTACAATGGCGATATGGCTTTTCTCGCCCGCTAAACGTTCTCAACCCGGCAGTTCGCCCCTCAATCGACTGCGAGGAACCCTTATGACCGCTACGATCCGCTCCTTCGTACCCTTGGTCCTTCTTGCTGGAATCATTTTGGGCGTGCGGCCGGTGGCCGCGGCGGAGAACGAAAAGGCCGCCCCGGCCCCTCCGGACGCCAAGACCGACGCCGCCGACCGCTCGCTCCGGGAGCAGGACATCTACATCCCTTACGAGAAGCTCCGCCAGGTCTTCGAGAAGCACGGCCGCGGGGTGTTCCTGCCGTACGAGGAGTTCGACGTCCTGTGGCGGGCTGCCCAAGACAAGACCCGGCCGGCCGCCGAGCCCCATCCGCCCGTCGGGGCCGTCATCACGGAGATCGAGAACGAGGCGACCGTTTCGGGCGACATCGTTCAGGTCAAGGCGCAGATCAAGATCGACCTCTTGACCGAGGGCTGGCACGAGGTCCCGCTGCGGCTGGCCGATGCGTCGATCATCCGCGCCACTGTTAAGGGCGACCCGGAGGGTGCCCCGGCGCGGATCCTCGGAGGAAACCCCATGGCCGGTCGCCCGGTACTCACGGAGAATCGCCTCCTGGTCGAGAAGAAGGGCAAACAGCCCGAGTCGATCGAGCTCGACCTGGAGTATGCCAAGGCGATTACGCGGTCGCCGGGCCAGAACAGCGTATCGATCGAGACGCCGCGGGCCCCGGTGAGCCGCTGGCGGGTGCGGATCCCCCAGGCCGGCGTGAAAGTCAACCTCCAACCGCTGCTGGCGGCAACGGAAGAGCCGGCGGCAAATGCGAAGCCGCAAGCGGACGAGACCGTCATCCTGGCCTTCTTAGGGGCCTCGCCTACCGTCCGCATCGAGTGGACGCCCAAGGCCGAAGGGGCCACCGGCCTCAGCGCCCTGGCCAGCGTCCAGGCCGAGCAGCAAGTCTGGGTCCAGGAGGGCGTCGTCCGAGTGCGAAGCAATCTCGCTTACACGATCAGCCGGGCCGAGTTGGGCCAACTGGCCGTCGAAGTGCCCGGCGACTACAAGGTCGTCAACGTCTTCGACCCCAATGTCCGCCGGTGGTCGGTCGAAGCCGGCGGAGCCGGTTCGGCCGCTCAGCGGATCACGGTCCAATTGTTCGAGCCCGCCAAGGCGTCCCAGCAAGTGACGGTCGAGCTGGAGAAGATCGGCGGAAAGAACTTGCAGGACAAGGGCCCGCAGGGCAACCTGACGGTGCCGGTCGTCAAGGCCCTGGGCGTCGGCCGCCAGCAGGGATTCGTCGTCGTGCAGGTGGGCTCGGGGTTGCGGGCCGAGGCGGTCCGCTCCACCGGCCTCTTGCAGGTCGATGCCGGCGAGCTGCCCCGGTCGCTGGCCTCTGGGGCACCCTCTGGGTCATGGGCGTTCGCCTATCGCTACGCCGCCGTGCCCTTCGAGCTCGAACTGGGCCTGGAGGAGGTCCAGCCGCAAATCACGGTCGATTCGCTGGTCGAGGCGCGACTGGAGGCCAACCGGCTCACGATCGACCTGACGGCCGTCTACACGATCGAGCGTGCCGGCGTCTTCCGCCTCGAATTGGATCGGCCCGAGGGCTTCGAGGTCCGCCAGGTCCGCGGCCGGGAGATTCCCGGCGCCGCGGGCACCACGCAAAGCGTGGTCGCGGTGATCGTCCAGTCGCATCACCTGGAGGGCGAGAAGCAGGACCGGCTCGTGGTGAACCTCGCGCGGAAGGCCACCGGACGGGTGGCGCTGGCCATCGAGTTCCAGAAGGACCTTGCGGAGCCGAAGCTGTTGGTGCCCTCGGGGCAGGCCGACATTCCGCTCGGGCTGCCGCAGGTACGCGCCGGCACGGTCGATCGCGCCTCCGGCCGGCTGGTGATCTATGCCCCCGAAAGCCTCCGCGTCAATGCGCCGAAGGCCGAGGGGCTCCGGGCCGTCTCGCTCGCCGAGGCCCTGGAGGGGATGCCGTGGGCCCAGCAGAATAAACGTCCGGCCTCCGGCGACGCCCGGGCGGACTTGAAGCCCGCGTTGCCCTTCACCTTCACCCAGGAGCCCGTCGTGCTGCGGCTGGCCGCCGGACGCAGGGAACCCATTGCAACCGTCCGCCAACTCCTGGTGGCCCGGATCGAGGACGGCCGGATCAGGTATCAATCTACCGTGTACTACTCGATCCTCTACAGCGGCGTGAAGTCGCTCAGGATCGACGTCCCGGCCGACGCGGCCGCCTCGCTGCACAACACCAGCGGCATGCAGGACAAGCGGCTCGATCCGCAACCGGCCGACGTACGCCAAGGCATGGTCGCCTGGAGCCTCAGCGGCGCGAGCGAGCTCCTGGGCGAAGGCAAGATCGAGCTGGTCTGGGAGAAGGACTTCGGCAACCTCGACGTGGGCAAGAGCATCGACCTGGTGGTCCAGCCCCTGGTCCCCCGCGGCGTCAACACCGCCTGGGGACAAGTCGTCCTGGCCAAGGCGGAAACGCTCGACGTACACGAAACGGGTGAAACGGAGGGCCTCCAGCCCATCGACCCCCAGCACAACCTGATGACCGAGGTCCCGGACGGCGTCCGGGCATTCCAGTTTGCCCCCGGCTTCATCGGCTCGCTGCCCATCACGGTCACCCGCTACGCCCTGGAGGAAATGAAGCGGACGAGCATCGACCGGGCGGTGGTGCGGATGGTCTTGACGCCGGGCGAGCAAGTGACGGCGGTCCAGGCCCTCTACCGGATCCGCAGCGCGCGGCAGCGCCTGGCGATGGCCTTGCCCGAGAAGGCCGAATTCGACGCCGACCCGGCCCACCTCAACGGCCAGTCGATCACGCTGGAGAAGGACGAGAAGACCGCCCGGTTCTTCGTGCCGCTGCCCACGGCCGCCGCCGACGAGCACGTGCTGCTGGAACTCCGCTATACCGTGCCCGGCGGCAGACCGCTGGAGCTGCCCCGGTTCCTCGATGAGCCGGCCGTGCAAGAGGTCTACCTGTGTGTCTTCATTCCCGAGACGCAGGCACTGCTGGGCACGAGCGGCCCCTGGAATGAGGAGTTCCAGTGGATCTGCCCAGACATGAAGTGGCTCCCGTACAACAGGATCGACGACAGTAAACTCGTTCCCCTGGTCCGCGAGGGGGTGAAGGACGCCGGCGCCTCGGCCGACTCCTTCCACACCGACGGCACGCAGTACGTCTTCTCGACGCTGCGGCCGCCACCCGAGGGCACGCTGGTGGTCCGCACGATGGACCGCCGCGGATTGGCCGGGCTGGTCTTCGCCGTGGTGCTGCTGGCCGGGCTGGTCCTTGTGCCGGCCGCCTGGACCCGGCGGGTGCTGGCCGTCGGCGGGCTGATCGTTCTCCTGGTGCTGTCCGGCGTTTTCCTGCCGACCCTGGCCCGCCAGGTCTTCGGCGGCGCTTTCTGGTCCGCCACGGTCATCGTCCTGGTGGTCTGGCTGGTCGTCTTTCTCTTCCGGTTGCGTCGGACCATGGCAAAGATCCGCGAGGCGATGACCCTCGCTTATGATCGAGCCATGCGGCGCCGCGCCGCGGCGACCGCCGCCAAGCGCACTGCCGAGCCCGCTCCCCCGGCCGCCGGATCGGCCCCAAGCGAAGGAGGCCCCGGCAATGCGTAACATATTTCGACACCGTGGCCAAAAACGGGAATCACGAAAGCCCGAAAGGACGAAAGCCCGAAAAACAGGGGGAATCCATCGAACGCATTCGGATCGCTTCCCGGATTTCTTTCGGGTTTTCGGCCTTTCGGGATTTCGTGATTCCTTAGTCTCGATATTTCTCATTCTTCTCACCTTTCTCCCCCTTCACACCTTTCCCTTTCTTCTCGCCGAGCCGCCCGAAAAGACCCGGGAGATACTCGTCCCCTTCTCCGACTTGAACGTCATCCTGGAGAACCAGCCGCGGCGGGTCCTCCTGTCGCGGGAGGAGTACGAATCGTTGGTGAAGAAGGCGAAGAAGACGCCCGAGACCCACGCGCCGCGGGCGGCCATTCTGGTCGCGGCCGATTACGCGATCACGACCGACGCCCAGCAGGCCCGCTACTCCGGCACGCTGGACATCGACGTGCTGGAAGAGGGCCTGCACGCCCTGCCCCTGGATATTGGCGGCGTTGGACTCTCGTCGGCCCGGCTCGATGACCACGACGCCCCGATCGGCAGGGGACCACAGGGCCCGCTGAGCCTCCTGGTCGAGGGCGTCGGGCGGCATCGCCTGGCCCTGGAGATGGTCGGCCCGCTGGAGACCACTTCCGCCCAGCAGGTCTTGAGCTTCCGCTTGCCGCAAGCGGCCGCCGGCCGGCTCCGGCTGGTGGTGCCGGGCGACGTCGAGATAAAGAGCGGGGCGGCCGTCGCCAAGCGGACCGTGGACCAGGCCGCCCGCGCGACCCGCTTCGAGCTCCTGCCCCGCACCGGCGACACCACGATCCTCATGTCGCTCAACAGCCATTTGCAGCGCCGCGGGCAGGTTGTGGCCGCCCGCGCCGTCCTGGTGGACGAAGTCACCGCGGCCTACGAGCGGCTGCACGCCAGCGTGACGCTGGCGGTCCTGCACCGGGCGGTCGATTCCTTCCAGTTCATCGTGCCCGACGGGTTCGAAATGACCGAAATCACCTCCCCGTTGCTCTCCCGGTGGGATGTGGCGGACGAGGCGGGCCGCAAGGTCGCCACGGTCCGGCTCCGCGAGCAGACCACCGAGCCGGTGGTCTTGAGCATCGCGGCGATCCGCGCGCCGGCCCGGCTGGAGGACTGGCAATTCCCGCGGCTGGAAATGCTCGACGTGGTCTCGCAGGTGACGATCATCGGCCTGGTGGCCCAGGAACATTTCAAGGCCGAGTCGCTCGTGCCGGGCGACCTGATTCCAATCGACGCCTCGGTGATTCTGCGGGCGATACCGGCGACGCTCCTGCGGCCGGACCCGGGCGCGGCGCCGGTCCGGGCGGTGGCGGCCTATTACGCCCCGCAGGCCCGCTACACGCTCACGGCCCGGTTCGTGCGGCCCGAGCCCGAAATGGCCGTGACGGCCGGCGTGCTCCTGGTGCTGGCGGAGAAGGGTTGCGAGGTCCAGGGCGGCCTCACGCTGCTCCCCGAGACGGAAAAACGCTTCAGTCTGGACCTCTCCGTCCCCGCCGGTTGGAAAGTCGCCTCCGTCACCGGGCCGGATGAGAAGCCGCTGGCAATGGAGTATTACGGACCCGCCGACGGGCCGGGCCGGGTCCGCGCAAGGCTCCCGCAGGGGATCGAGCCGGGCAAGACGTGCCAGGTCCGCTTCCGCGCGGTCTCGTCGCCCAAGGGCTGGGTCGGCGACTGGAAATCCCGCGAGATCGAGATGCCCGTCTTCGCCGTGGCCGGGGCGTCGCGGGACGAGGGGGCGGCCGCCGTAGTGGTCCAGGACGACTTGCAGGTGCGGCCGGAGCGGCTCGACCGCCTGGTCCCCCTCACCGAGCCCGAGAAGGCCCGATTCGGCCTGGCCGGCGTTCCTACGAACCTGGCCTATCGCTACGAGAAGCCCGGCTACGCCGCCACGCTGGTGGTCGAGCGGACCCGGCCGCGGATCACCGCCCACACGCTCTCGTTCTTCCATGTCAAGCCGGAAGGGCTCTCGGCCCATTACGAACTGATCTACCGGGTGGACGACGCCAAGACGCAGCGGCTTGCATTCCTCTTGCCCGCCTCCACGCCCGAGGTCCTCAAGAAGCTCAGCGGCCTGGACGGTGTTACGGTGGAGGAATTCACCAGCCAACCGGCCGACAAGGGGCGGCGGTGGAACATCGTTCTGGCCGAGCCCCGCCGCGGCAAAATCCACCTGGCCGTGGAGTTCGACCAGTCTCTCCCCTCTCCCTCCGGGAGAGGGGCAGGGGGTGAGGGCGCAGGGGACAGGGGTGAAAGCCCCCGGACTGCGTCCGGGGGATCAGGGCACGAGGGTGGGAAAAGTGAGAAGAGCGAGAACGGCATAAAGGGCTTCCCGCTGCCGGTCGTCCGGGCCGACGACGTGGTCTACCAGTCGGGCAATGTGGCCATCGAGGGCAGCCCGGAGTTCGACGTCGAGGTCACGACCGAGGCCCGCCGGGCCGACGTGGGCCAATTGGCCGTGGCCGAGTATCAGCCGGGCCGGCGTTTGCTGGGCGCCTATGCCTTCGTGGGCCCGCCGCCCGACGTGGCCATCGACGTGCTGCGGCATCCGGCCTACCCGCTGGTGCCGGCGATCATCGAGAAGGCCGAGTTGCTCTCGATCCTCTCCTCCGACGGGACGAGCCAGACGCAGGCCGACTTCCGACTCCGCACGAAGGCCCTGTACCTGGAGATCGAGTTACCCGACGGGGCGGAAATCTGGACGGTCGAGTTGGACAACGCGCCGCTGAAACCGCAGCGGGAAGGGGGCAGCCTGTTGGTCGGTCTGCCCGCCGCCCCCACCGAGGCCGCCCGCACCCTGCAACTGGTCTACGCCCAGGGGTCAGGCGGGGCCAGGGGTCAGGGATCAGGGGACAGTGGTGAAAGCCCCCGGACTGCGTCCGGGGGGTCAGGGGACGCCATCATCTCCCCTCTCCCTCCGGGAGAGGGGCCCGCAAGCGGGTACCCCGGCGTGAGTGCCGCTGCCCTGGGCCTGGCCGGCGACATCCGCATGTCCGCGCCAAAACTATCCTTCCGTGCGGCCCGCGATACGGAGGCTGTCGCCTTGCCGCTGGTAGACGTGACCTGGCGGCTCCGCGTGCCCAGCGGCTACGAGGTCGTCCAGACCGGCGGCACGCTCGTGACCGCCGACCTGATCCGGCCCTTGCCGGCGCCCGTCATGGCGGCCGGGGCCGCGTTTGTCATGGGCGGCGGCATTCAGCCGCACTACGGCCTGGGGTGCAGCGCCCGCGAGTGCGCCAAGTCAGTGGCAAAGAAGTCGGCGATGAAGCCGACGTACTACCTGAAGGACGACGCCGACTACTTCAAGCCCGAGGCCAAATCCGCGGAAGCCCCTCCTCCCGCCGCGAAGGCGACGGAGGGAGAAGTGGTTTTTCACCCCGGAGCGATTGTTTACGACCGGGGTGCGAACGTGGTCGTAGCACCGGACCACGTGGTCGCAGCACCAGAGGTCGCGCTGCCAGAGGCCCCGCCGGCGGCCGAAACGAAGCCCGAAATAGCCGCCGAGCCGCCGATCGTCTATCCCGACGCCGACAAGTGGAAGGAGATAGCGAAGCGGAAGGAAAAGTACAGCGCGACCGAGTTGGCCAAGCGAAGTGGGGATGAGAATGCGGCGGAGGAACACGAGCTGAACCAGGCCTACCTGGTGGCCGACCTCGTGACTCCCATTCCAGGCTTTGTGGCGAGGAAACTCGGGGGCGTCCGGAGCCTCAAGATCAATGTCGAGCTGATCTCCGGCGATGGGGAGAAAACGCTCACCTTCCGGAGCCTCGGCGAGGAACCCGTGCTGGCGGTCACGCTGGCCCGCCGCGACCGCCTGGAGTCGCTGGGCTGGGCCCTGGCGTTGGCGCTGGGGCTCTTGGGAATCGCCGTCACCGGCCGCCCGGCCCGGCAGAAGGCGGCCCTGGTCGTCATCGCGGCCGTGGCCGCCGCGGTCCTGCCGCTGGTGTGGGACAATGTCGCCGTGGCCTGGCTGTCGAACATGGTATTCTATGCCGCCGTCCTGCTGGTGCCGTATTACTTCGTTGTGGCGCTCGTGAAATGGATTGCGCGCAAAACCCCCCGGACGCAGTCCGGGGGCTTTGGAACTGCTGCCACGACAACCACCGGGATTCTGCTCTTGGCCGCGGGGATTCTCTTCGCCGCCGTGCCGGTCCGGGCCGGCGACGGCAAGGATGAAGACCGCACCCCGGTCAACGTCCCGGACGACGCCATCATCCTGCCCTACGACGCCAAGTCGAAGACCGGCGTCAAAGACGCCGACCGGATGTTGGTGCCCTACCAGCGATACGTCGAACTATGGAATCGGGCGTATCCGGACAAGAAGATCGAGACCCGGCCCGTCGCATGGCCCTACGCCTTGAGCGGCGCCTCGTACTCGTGCGCGCTGGAAGGCGACGAGTCGCTGACCGTCACGGGGCACTTGGCGATCGACGTATTTGGCGAGGGTTATGCGAGCGTGCCGCTGGGCCTCCGCGGCGGGGTGCTGGCCCGGGCCGAACTGGACGGCAAGCCCGCCCGCCTGAGCGTTGTCGACCCTGCCTCCCCTCTCCCTCCGGGAGAGTGGCCGGGGGTGAGGGCTGCCGGTTCGCTCCTGCTCCTGCACGTTTCGGGCAAGGGGCGGCACACGCTGGACGTCGAGGTCCGCTTGCGGCTTAGCAGGCAGGGGGGCTGGCGGTTGGCCGAAGGGGCCCTGCCGGCCGCGCCGGCCAGCGGGGTGGCGATC
>JBEKCP010000176.1:0-9743 GCA_050014815.1 Thermoguttaceae bacterium
GGCGACGAGGGGGGCGTGCTGATCGGGGCCATCAACAGCGAGTTCATCCAGGTCAAGGCCATTGCCGACATCCGCCCGTACAACATCCACCGCGCCTTCCACGGCGACTATTACAGCGAGTCGCAGTTGAAGGCCCGGCCCGGACTCGTCCGCGTCTACAAGTGGAAAGACGAGGACGAGGCCCGAAAGAACGTCAAGGTCTACGGACCGTACGAGGAATTGATCAGCCACGCGAAGGAGGACGGTCTGGAGGCGGTCATCCTCGCGCTGCCGCTGCACCTGCACGCCCCGGCGGCCATCGCCGCGATGAGGGCCGGGCTGCACGTCATTACCGAGAAGCTCATGGCCCACAGCGTCGGCGAGTGCAAGGAAATGGCCCGCGAGGCCAAGACGGCCAACCTCTACCTGGCGGTCGGGCACCAGCGGCATTACAGCATTCTCTATAACAATGCGGTCGAGCTGATCCAGCGGGGCGTGCTGGGGCAACTGCACTACATCCGCGCCCAATGGCACCGCGGCAACATGCCGGACAACGACACGTGGAAGGTGCCGCTGCCGCCGGACGTCAAGTCGCTCTCCGAAGACCCGAAGGCCAACCTCCTGGCGGAAGAACTCCTGAAGTACGAGAAGGCCCTGACGGAGGCCCTGAAGCCCAAGAAAGAGAACGAGAAGCCGGACGCGAAGCAGATCGAAAAGCTCCAGCGGCTCATCGCCCAGAAGACGGCCCAGATCGCCGACAAGGTTGTCGAGGCCGAGAAGTTCGGCTACCAGAAGCCGCAGGTCATGGACGCCGGCAAGGTCGTTTATACCGGCCCCGCCCTGGAGGAGCTGATCCGCTGGCGGCTGTGGAACCGCACGGGGGCGGGCCTGATGGCCGAGCTGGGCAGCCACCAGTTGGACGCCGCCAGCATCTTCATCGCCGCCGCGCACGGCGGCCAGGTGCAGCACCCGTTGAGCGTGGCCGCCGCGTCCAACCGCCCGCTGTTCCCGCCCGACCGCGACATCGAGGACCACGTCTTCTGCATCTTCGAGTTCCCCGCCCCCGGCTACGACGCGAAGGACCCCGAGGCCGCCAAGAAGAAGATCGGCGTGCAGTACGCCTCGATCAACGGCAACGGCTTCGGCGGCTACGGCGAGACGGTCCTGGGGACCGAGGGCACCTTGATCCTCGAGCGCGAGCAGGAGGCGCAGTTGTACAAGATGGCCCCGGCAATCGGCAAGACCCGGGTGGTCGTAGACAAGAAGAAGCCGGCCAAACTCGACGCCGTCGATACGGGTGACGAGCGTTCCCTGGCGATCGGCCAGGAGGCGATGCTCGAAGCGGAGCGGGGCTATGCCGAAGAGCTTGAGCACTGGGCATGGTGCATCCGCAACCCGGCCCCCGAGAACCAGCCGCGGTGTCATCCGAAGGTGGCCCTGAAGGACGCCGTGATCGCCCTGACGGCCAACTACGCCGCCCGCGAGGGCGAGCGGATCGACTTCCGGGAGTCCTGGTTCGACCCCGACGACCCCGCCACGCCGGACGAGAAGATGCTATAATACCTTGCAGCGGGTGGGCATATCCCGCGCAAAATAGAGCCAAGCCATGATCGCCACGACCCTCGTCACAGCCGAACAACTCCTCCACATGCCCAGCGACGGGTATCGCTACGAGTTGGTCGCGGGAGAACTTCATAAAATGACACCAGCAGGCTGGAAGCACGGGGGCATTGCAGGCGGGCTCCACGGACTCATGGCCTCCCATGCCAGACAGAACCAACTCGGCATGATCTTCTCAGCCGAAACGGGCTTCCTCTTGAGTCGCGACCCGGACACGGTGCGGGCGCCGGACATCGCCTTCATTCGCAAAGACCATCTTCCGGCGGAACTGCCCGAGGACGCCTTCTGGCCCGGTCCACCCGATCTGGCCGTCGAGGTCGTGTCGCCCGGCGATACGTTCCGCGAGGTGGACGAGAAGGTCCATGCATGGCTGGAGGCGGGCGCCATGATGGTCTGGGTGGTCAATCCGCAATGGCGGAGCGTAAGCGTGTACCGGGCCGGCCCCGCCATCAGGACGTTGACCGAGAAGGACGAGTTGACGGGCGAAGACGTGCTGCCCGGCTTTCGTTGCCGGGTAGGCGAAATCTTTGCGAACCCGTAGATGCCGGCCTCTTGCGGCTCCTCTTCGGCGGCTTTTCCGTGCCCCGTTTACAAGACCCGCGACGGCTGGGATAATACCCGGCTGACCGTCTTCGGAGAAGGTCCTCCCCGAGCCGCCTCGCCGACGGGGATTGCCGCATCGGCGCCAGAATTCCACAGGCCCCCAGCACATTACCATGAGCACCGGCAAGAGAAGCATGTTCGTAACGGCCGACGGGAAGAACCTGGTGTTCACGTTCATCCTCGTCAGCTCCCTGTTTCTCCTTTGGGGAGTCTGCAACGGCATGATTGACGTGATGGACAAGCACTTCCAGGATGAGTTGGGCCTCAGCAAGTCCCAATCGGCCTGGGTGCAGTTCGCGCATTACCTGGGGTACTTCCTGATGGCGATGCCGGCTGGCTGGCTGGCGAGCAAGCTCGGCTACAAAGTCGGCATCATCACCGGCCTGTTGATGGTGGCGGCGGGCGGATTCTGGTTCCTGCCGGCCACGCACATCAACGCCTTGGCCCATGCCGGCAGCGTGTCGCCTGCCACCGCTTTCCTGGGGTACCTCGCCGGGGTTTGGGCCATTGCCGCGGGACTGACGTTCCTGGAAACGGTCGCCAACCCTTACACGACGGTGTTGGGCCCGCAGCGCTACGCGGCCACGCGCATCAATCTGGCCCAGTCCTGCAACGGCGTCGGCTGGATCTTCGGCCCAATCATCGGCGGAATGTTCTTTTATTCCACGAACGCGGCGGGACAGAGCACCGGCAGCGAGACGCTGTATATTCCTTACCTCGTCGTTGCGGGCGTGGTCCTCGTGCTCTCGGTCATCTTCTATTTTGCCTACATTCCCGACATCAGAAGCGAGGATGACTATCATCTCGACGATTCCGTGCCCAGTGTTTCCCACTCGATCTGGACTCATCCGCATTTCGTCCTGGCCGTGGCAGCGCAATTCCTTTACGTCGCCGCCCAGGCCGGGATCTTCAGTTTCTTCATCAATTACATGACTGCCGAAGTTCCGGCGATTCCCGATTCATGGAACTCGATCATGACGAGGCTTGCAGACCACGCCGGCTTCCTGCACAACTGGCTCGTCGGCTGGTTCGAAACCAGCAAGGACGGCGTTCTTTGCATCAGCAACAAGGGTGCATCCAACCTTGCGTCCCTCGGATTTGTGTGTTTCCTGGTCGGCCGCTTCACAGGCGCCGGCCTGCTGAGGAGATTCTCGGCACACAAGGTTCTCGGCCTCTACGGCCTGATGAACGTCCTGGCCTGCCTCGTGGTCTTCCTCAAGTTGGGATGGCTGTCCGTGGCGTGCGTCTTCCTGAGCTACTTCTTCATGTCGATCATGTTCCCGACCATCTTCGCGCTGGGGATCTTCGGCCTCGGGGCCCGGGCGAAGAAGGCATCCGCCTTCATTGTCATGGCGATCATGGGCGGCGCCGTCCTGCCCAAGTTGATGGGCGCCGTCGCCGACCAATACGACATGTCCCGCGGTTTCATCGTGCCAATGGTCTGCTTCGCGATGGTGGCCCTCTACGGCTTCGGCTGGCCCAAGCTCAGCCACGCCGATTCGCTCCATGGCACAGCGGCCTCCGTCGGGCACTAAGTAGTTGGGCAGCGCCACTTCGCTTGATGATAGCATCGATAAGTGGCTTTGTATATTGGAGCTAGCGAGGCATGACACGGCGGGGTTGCTGTTGCTCCACTCCGGCCAGAAACTTGGAAGCCAGCACGGAGACCCCAGACCCGGGCGGGTTCGCTCTGGATGCGCTGGCCGCTAATCGAGAGGGCTTGCGGGCTCCGCCCGCCTCTGCCTTCTCTGATGCCTCACAAGCGATGGGGAGCGGGCCCCAAGCGACGGGCGATGCTCGCCCCCGTCCTACTGCCCGCCGTCCAAGCGGTTTACAAGAGGGCGGTTTACAACATCCAATGCAAAAGCCGTTTCACAAGCGCTTGCTGTGAAACGGCTTGCGGAGTGGAGACGACCGGGATCGAACCGGCAACCTCCTGCGTGCAAAGTCCGATTTTGAAACCACCGTTTAGGCCCAAATTGCCGAAGAATACCCCTATTCTATCCCTCAGACCAACTATAGCAAGGGCTCTCAAACGATTGCAGTTTCTCTCGGGAAATAGCGGTATTTCCAAAATCGCGAGGGGCACAAAACGGTAATTACCGTTTTGGCCGTCGCCCTGTCCGCCAAGGTGGATAATCGACAACGCCACCGCCGTCTGCTACAACAACACTCGGCCGGGAGGTGCCAGTCGTAGCCGACCTGGAAGGCGTTGTGCCTACCCTCCCGGCCGCTCTTTCCAATCCGGACTCGGGGTGGCTGCCCGCTACGGTCCGCAAAAAAGCTGCTGTGGCCCTTGGTGACCGAGCTGGCCCAAGAGCTGCCGAGCCCGCCGAGGCCGCCAGCGTCGCTCCAAGAAACGCAGGCGGGTTGCCAGTGCCAGCCTCACGACGCCCAGTTGAAACCCCTCCCAACTCCTGCTACAACCATGCTTGGCCGGGACGTGTCGGGGTCGTCCCCCGGGAAGCGTCATGCCGATCGTCCCGGCCGCTTTTCCAGCCTCTGCCGAACCTTTTCGGGCCTCCTGGGATCAGAGCAGTTCAACGCCGACGTGGGATACCAAAAGACCCAGCATGGCCGATGGCACTTGATCCTGCTTGCTGTTGCGGGCGGGATGCTCGGCGGTGCCTGGATCACCCGCGATGAGCCGACCGTGGCGGTGCTGCTGCCGGTCATCGCGGCCATTTTCGTCCTTCTTGCCCTGATGTTCTGCTCGTTGACCATCCGCGACGAGGGCCAGTGGCTGGCCCTCCGCTACGGGCCCCTGCCGGCCTTCCGCAAGAGGATTCGCTATTCGGACATCACCTCAGTCGAGCCCGGCCGGGTCTCAATCATCGACGGGTGGGGCATCCATTACATCCCGGGCCGTGGCTGGACCTACAACCTCTGGGGCTTCGGCTGCGTGAAGCTCAGCTTGGGCAGGAAGATCGTTCGGGTGGGCACGGATGATGTGGATAACCTGGTGCGATTTCTCCGCGGCAAGCTGGCCCAGAATTGAGGTGCTTCATGCAGACCAAGACGCCGCTGTTCTTGATGTTTGTGTCGTTGGCGTCCGCTACCGTGGCGGCGGCTCGGGAACTGACGGCCACACCAGCCAACCTCCGGCAGCAGGTCGCTGCCCTGCAACCCGGAGACACCCTCCTGCTTCAGCCGGGCAAATATCCCGGCGGAATCTGGCTCAAGGGGCTGCATGGCCGGCCGGACGCCCCGATCACGATCCGCGGCCAAGGCCCGCAGACAGTGCTTCTGGGCAGGGAGGGCACGAACACCGTCGATCTCAGCGACTGCCAATGGCTGGTGCTGCGAGATTTGACGTTCGACGGGCAGGGCAAGGAGGTGGACGCCATCAAGGCCGGCAAGGAGACTGCCCGCGGTTGCCACCACATTACCATCGAGAACAACACGATCGTCAACCACGGCGCCAATCAGCAGATCGTGGGCATTTCCACGAAGTCGCCCTGCTCTGACTGGATCATTCGTGGGAATACGATCGTTGGCGCCGGCACGGGGATTTACTTGGGCAACTCCGATGGCAACCAGCCCTTTGTGCGCGGAATCATCGAGTACAACCTGATCCGCGATCCGATCGGCTACTGCATGCAGATCAAGCACCAGAATCCGCGGCCCAACATCGAGGCATTGCCCCGCGAGCCGAGCACCACGATCATCCGCTACAACGTGTTCATCAAGGGGGACCGGCCGAGCCCGGATGGTAACCGGCCCAACCTGCTCGTGGATGGCTTTCCCGACAGCGGCCCCGGCTCCCAAGACCGTTGCCAGGTCTACGGCAACGTGTTCTTCCACAACCCCCGCGAGAGCCTGTTCCAGGCAACCGGCCGAGTCTCTATCCACGACAACGTGTTCGCGGACGTGCCGGGCACGGCCGTCGCCGTGGTGCCCCACGCCGGCAAGACGCCACGGCAGGTGTTCATCTACCACAACACTTTTGTGGGGATCGGGCGGGCCGTGGCAGTCTCCGGGATGCCTAGGGAGGGACTGGCCGTTGTGGCCAACCTTTCCGTCGTTGAGGGGAAACCGTCGCAGTCGTGGCTGGCCGGAAACGTGCGGTTGACCATGGCCGAGGCGGAGAAGATCATCATTTCTCCTGTACCGCAGTTGGGTAAGCTCGACGCGCAGCCTCGCCGGCCGATTCCTGCAACGGTGCCGGTGGAGATTTGCGTCTTGTTGCAGCAGGACGTGGCCTGGGACCGCGACTTCTGGGGCAACGTCCGTGACCGTTTCGATCAGGCTGGCACCTGCCAGTCGTCGCTCCGGCAACGACCGATCGAGGCCCAGCGGCGACCACTGAAGTCTCCGGATGTGAAAACGCCCCCATGACATCCTCAAGTCGACTACCATTTTGAGATGAAACGCCGCGTTGCCCACCTGCCGCTGCACTCGGGAAAGGCCCCGCCGTGGCTGTTCAAGCGGATGACCAAGCTGGCCGGGGCGGTAACGATGGCCATCGTCGAGGAGTTCAGCCCCGCCGAGATGCTCCGCCGGCTGTCCGACCCCTGGTGGTTCCAGGCATTCGGCTGCGTGTTGGGCTTCGACTGGCACAGCAGCGGCATCACGACGGTCACCTGTGGGGCGATAAAGGAGGCGGCCAAGGTTTGCGGCCCCGACCTGGGCATCCTGGTGGCCGGCGGCAAGGGTGCCACCAGCCGCAAGACGCCCCAGGAGATCGCCGACGCCGCCGACCACCACGCCATCACGGCCGGAGATCGGCTGGTCTATGCCTCGCGGATGAGCGCAAAGGTCGATTCGGCGGCCGTCCAGGACGGGTTTGCCATCTACCACCATTCGTTCTTCTTCACGCCGGACGGGCAGTGGTGCGTGGTCCAGCAGGGCATGGACGCCGAGGGTGGCTGGGCTCGCCGCTACCACTGGCTGGGGGAGGGCGTCGAGGATTTCGTCTGTGAGCCCCACGCAGCCGTCCAGGATCTGGCCGAGCGGCCAGCGGAGGCGCTCCCCGGCGGGGCCGGAAGCGGCCAGCCGCAGTTGACACTCTTGAACATGGTAGCCGAGGAGGCCGGCGAAAACCGCCGGGCGAGTGCCGCCCTAGTGCGTGAGCCACCCGGCTGGCTGACGGACGAAGTTGAGCGGCTCACCGAAGGGCCGACGCTCTTTGCCCCGGCCCGCCATCCGGTGCTCGATCTGGACGTGGACCGCAACCGGCTCCAGCGTATTCTGACGAGCGCCCACGAGCAGAACCCGCAGGACTTCGAGACCCTGCTGGGGCTCCAGGGCATCGGGCCGGCGACCGTCCGCAGCCTGGCCCTGCTGGCAGAGATCATTTTCCAGGCACCGCCGTCGCGGCGCGATCCCACGCTGAGCAAGGGAACCCGTACGCGCCGCTGGGCCGACTACTCCTACGCTCACGGCGGCAAAGACGGAACGCCCTTTCCCGTCGACCGGGACACCTACGACCGGAACATCGCCGTCCTAACTGACGCTGTGCGGAAGGCACGGCTTGGCCAGAATGACAAGTTTGAGGCCCTTCGGCGCCTATCACGGTTGGAAGGGCCTGCTTCTTCTCCTGCATCCTGAACATCGGCGGCTTCCGTGGCGCCGTCTTCAGCGTCATGGCAGCGTTCTTGGTCCGCTAACTGGGACGACATGACGCGACATCGCTCTCCGCCCAGCAATCACTCCCCGCACGTCCGGGCCAGCTCTCGAAGGTATTCGATCGCCTCGACCAAATCCGGGGTCTGGACGCCTTGTGCCCGACCGTTCCGGTCGCAGCGGGCCAACAGCTTCAGTTCTTCGTAGTCTTCGGAGGCTTCCAGGCGCCGCCGGGCACGGACACCCAGGTTGCCGTCCAACAGATCCTGGCCCTCCATGTGATGCTCGATGAACCAGCCAACCCGCGGTGTGATGTGCCCGCCGAGGGCCTCCAGGCCGGTGCTCACATGGTCGTGTCGGTCGATCGCTTTGCCGACGTCGTGCAGGAGCGCTGCCAGCAGGAACTCCTCGTCGTAGGGAAGCTCGGCCCTGGCGAGATCGAAAACCTGGAGGCTGTGGTACAGGGCGTCCCCTTCGGGATGATACTTGGGGTTCTCCTTCACATTCTCCAACGGCAAGAGGAGCATCTCGTAAATCTGGAACCGATCAACCCGGCTCTCTGCTTCCAGGACCGATTGCTCCAGCGACACGTCGGGGTACTCGCGGACCTGCAACTGCTCCAACTCGGCGATGCTGGCCCGCTCGATCGCCTTGCCGGTGATCGAACTCTTGAACACGTAATGGGCCTTGTCGCTCGCGTACATGGTCAGCTCGAAAGGGAAGCGGTCGGCAACGTGAATGTGGACGAACACGCGCTCCTCGCCGTGCTTTCGGACTTGCTTCCGCTCGACCTCGTAGGAGAACCCCTCCTCATCCAGGGTGGCGGCAACGGCCTCGATGCTGTCGGAGAAGAGGTGCAAATCAATGTCGGAGCCGCGACGGACGTGACCCGTCAGAGTGCTGCCGATCAGCCGCGGGCGAAAGAGCCGCAAGATCCGCATCATGCGGAGGGCCTCCAGCCGCATGTCGCGGAGGTTCTCGGTCCGCCGCTCTCCTTCGTGGAGGCGTGCCCAGGCCTGGATTTGGTCGCGGATCTCGCGATTGCTGGGCAGATCGCCCGGCTTAAATTCGCCTCGGGTGAGGCGTCGGGCGGCCTTGAGTTTTGCCCGGAAGTATTCGGTTTCCTCCCGGTCGTACATCAGCCGAGCGGCTTCCCAAGCCACCCGACGACGAATCTTGTCACTCGACATCCTTTGGCACCGAACGTAGCGGTGCGCGATACGGGGAATTGAAAAAGGGGTGCCGTTCCACCTGACGGAACACTCTCTATGAGCATATACGCTCCGCTGCCGTAAGGCAAGGCCGTGTTGCCAAAACATTGTGCGGATGCGGACAACGGGCAGGGCAACGGAGGGCTACTACTTCGCCATGTCCTTCAGCAGCTTCAGCGCCCGCACCTTGACCTTGGTGTAGGCGGGCTTGGCGGGGCGGTCCATCAGCTCACCCGGCTTAAACGGGTTCGGCACGCCCGTCTGGGCCTTCCGGGCCGGGACTTTCTTCTTCTCGATCTTCACCAGGCCGGGGATGGCGATCACGCCCGCACCCTTGCTGCCCAGGCTCTTCTTGATCTCGGCGGCCAGGGCCTCCAACATGGCGGCCACCTGCTTCTTCGACACATCGGCGGCGGCGGCAATGTTGGCCATCAGTTCGGACTTGGTCAGGGGCTTCTTGGCGGCAACTTGGGCCATGATTCTTCTTCTCCTTCTCGTCGGTGAATGATTTGTCTGTCACGACTGGGGACGGGATAATTTAAGCCGGTTCTTTGGAAAATGCAAGGTCTCCCGCGCGCCTGGGAAGGGACCATCCTCATGGGACCTCCACGACTTGCCTCTTCTTCATGGCTCGGTGGCCGCCGGAGAAGACCCCGATGTCGAGCAGGACGGCAAAGATCAAGAGGATCAGGTATCCGCCTTGAATCTGGCCCGCGTTGTTGAAAAAGATATACATCCACGCCATAGACGTGTAGGGCAGGAAGA
>JBEKCP010000177.1:0-9730 GCA_050014815.1 Thermoguttaceae bacterium
CGCCCGCGCTCCCAGCTACCGGTTGGCACTATCGCGGCTACCTACCGCATTTCGACGGCGGTTCGGAAGCAATTCAATCCGTCACCTTTCGGCTGGCCGACTCCTTCCCCACCGCCCGCCTGGATGCCTGGAAATCGGAACTCACACTCCATCCACCTGGCAAGGCAAGCGAGGAGATTCGGCATCGCATCGAGGAGTATCTGGACGCCGGACACGGCGAGTGCCTGCTGCGCGATCCCCGCATCGGCCAGCTTGTACAAGGCGCGCTGCACTTCTTTGACGGTCAGCGTTACGACCTGCACGCCTGGGTCGTCATGCCCAACCACGTTCACGTGCTTTTTCGGCCGCGCGCGGCCTGCCCGCTCGCCGACATCGTGCAATCCTGGAAGTCGTACACGGCGAAACAGGGCAATCGTCTGCTCGGTCGGTCTGGCCGATTTTGGCAAGAGGACTACTTCGACCGCTACATCCGCAACGAGGACCACTACCTTGCGGAACGGGCGTACATTGAACAGAACCCGGTGAAAGCCCGCCTCTGTGCCGCCCCCGCGGATTGGCCGTATAGCAGTGCGCACCAGGGCGCGGCCGCCCGCGGAGAAGGGAGCGCGGCCCTCTCAACAGAAAGGAGCGCAGAAGGGAGCGCGGCCGTCTCGGCCGCAAGTGCGGCAAAAGAGAGCGCGCAAGGAATCGCACAAGGGAGCGCGGCCGTCTCGGCCGCAAGCGCAGCAAAAGAGAGCGCGCAAGGAATCGCACAAGGGAGCGCGGCCGTCTCGGCCGCAATCGCAGCGCCTGATGCGGGCGGGACGCCCGCGCTCCTAACACGCGATGCCCTCTACGCCCTGCTCGACTCCGGCCGTTGCGTGCCCGCCCTCAGTTTCGACCTGACCTTCCCCGAGGTCTTCTATCCTAACGGCGTGCCCTACCAACGGCATGGATTCGATGCGGTCCTCTCCAATCCACCGTGGGATCGTATGCTTCCAGCGGACAAGGAATTCTTTGCCTCCTTCGAGTTCACCATACTCGATGCGCCGACGAAGCGGGAACGGGATGCGATCCAAAATCGACTCACTCTCGATCCGGCAGTTAAACGCACCTACCTTGAGTACCTTGAGGGCTTTCGCGGCGCGGAACGGGCCGTTGACACGCTCTATAAGCATCAAGTGGCTGTCATCGACGGTGAGAAAACTATCGGTAAGCAGGACCTGTTCCGGCTGTTCATGGAGCGCGAGGCGGGGTTGCTGGCGAAAGCGGGCATGGTTGGTGTCGTTGTTCCGTCAGCTTTCCACGCCAACGAAGGTGCTACGGCTATTCGGCGGCTGTACCTGAACAACATGGCCCTCCGCTGCTGCTATTCGTTCGAGAACCGGCGAGCCCTCTTCGAGATTCACCGCAGCTTCAAGTTTGCCATGGTTGTCGCGGTAGCGGGAAGCAGTACCACGGAGTTCTCCTGTGCCTTTTATCTGCACGACGATGATTGGCTTTTCAATCAACGAGACGGACGAGAACCGCTGCGATACACGCTTGATTTTGTGTGTCGCACAGGCGGCGAATACCTGACGTTGTTGGAGTTACGTTCCAAGAAGGACCTGGAGGTGGCAGAACTTTGCTTCGCAAACGGCGAACTGCTCGGCCAAGTGTGCGAGGCAACCAGAATCGAATTGGGCCGTGAGGTCAATACCACTGACGATTCCTGGCGATTTGTCCCCACGCCAGAGGTGCTTCCGCGAGCCGAAGACCCGCGTGATCCAGAAGTCATGGAGCGTGTTCGCAAGGCGGGTTATCTGGTACTGTGCATGGGCCGGACGTTTAGGCAGTACGACGATCATTGGTCGGATTCGCCACCTTACTTGTTACCCCTAGCCAAACTGGATGACAGGCCGGAGTGGCTCAAGCACGCCCGTTTCTTTAGGTTGACGCATCGAGTGATCGCAGGGCCGGGAGACGAGAACGTCTCGATTTGGACCATGTTGCCGCCAGGTTGCATCGGTAATGACAAGGCTCCGACAGAACGGCAACCAGACCAACGTGCTAACGCTACAGCGTTGTGGCTCCTGGGCACGGCGAACTCGTCGATATACGACTGGCTCTTGACCCAGCGAGTCCGTGCAACAGTCAATGCCTTCATTCGTGATTCGTTGCCGGTGATACCATTCTCCAAGAGGCATCCTTTTGTTGCTCATTCCGCCCTTCGTCTCACCTGCAACCACTCCGGCTACGCGCCACTTTGGCGGGAGCAACTGGGCGAGGCGTGGCGGGAGCCGCAGAACGTGCCGCCACCGGGAGCGCGGGCATCCTGCCCGCCTGGTGTGACCTCCGGCCACGATGCACCCGCAACCAATGCGGCCGAGACGGCCGCGCTCCGGCCTACATGGCCGGTGCTGGCCGGGGACGACGAGCGCTGGGCGGTCCGGGCGGCCATCGACGCCGTGGTGGCCGACGCCTATGGCCTCTCCCGCGAGCAGTACGCCCACGTCCTCTCGACCTTCAGCCACGCCAGCTACCGCAAGGCCCCCGAGCTGTGCCTGGCCCGCTTCGACGAGCTGAAGACGCTCGGCCTCGAACAATTCACCCGCAAGCACGACCCCTACTGGGACATCCCCTTGAATGAGAACCTCCCCCAGCCCGTCATCGACCTGCCGATCCCCGGCGCGGCGAAGAAAGACGACGGCGGCGCGTTCCGATTGGCAAACCGGCCAAAACGACCGAAGGGCCGGAAGGGGGAGTAACGGAAATGCTAAGTTATTGCGTACAAGTGATTTACGACATATTCAACCGCGAGGACGGGGGCGTAGGCGACGAAAAATTGGCTAACGGCACTTGTCAATTCCTGCCGACACGGTATCATATGACACCATTCTTGCGTCACTTGCGCCAAGCGTGGTATCATTTATACAGCGGGCGACGGCCATGACGAAGTCGGCCGATCCCAAGATCGTCGCAGAGATACGTCGGCTCGCGTTGGACCCAACGCGAGTCCAAACCACAAAGCAGGCGACCTTGGACATGCTGGGCCAGCATCTGACCATCGACGATGTCTGCGATAAGATCATCGAGTGGATCGACGCCGGAGAACGGGTCAAGCCGACCAGCATCCACACCTTTCCCGGCTTGCAGGGGCAGCCCGCCTACGAGATGAAACCCCGGATTAACAGCATTCTCTTCTACGTCAAGGTGGCGTTGGTGGAACGTGGGAATCCCGGTGAGCGAATGTTGCTCATTTCGGCGCATCCCGACCACTGACCGTCGCCGCGAACCACATAGCAGGAGAGAGAACGATGCCCACCACGAAATGCCCAGTTTGCGGAAACGATGCGCTTGAAGAGAAGCACGGCGAGCACCGGTTTGCCCCGCCACCAAACATCCCTGGCGGCGAGATCGTTATCCCGGACGCGACCTGGCAGGCGTGCCAGCAGTGTGGCGAGGAAATCCTGCCCTACGCACTGAATAAGGCAATCGACCTCGAAGCGACGAAGCGGCAAGGCTTGCTTGTGCCGGAGGAAATCCGGCAAGTGCGCCAGCGCACCGGGCTGACGGCCGTCGACATGGCAGGCTTGCTGGGAGTCGGAGACAAGACGTACACGCGATGGGAGACCGGAAAGTCAATCCAGAACAAAGCGAACGACACCTTGATCCGGCTGCTGGACGCCAATGCCGAAGCATTCGCTTCCGTCCAGGCGGAGCGACAGCCCAATCGCGAAGCGACGATTGCCCAGTACGTCCAAGAGTTGAAGCACTTCAGGGGCAGTAATGCTCTTGCGATGGCCGCGCATGGAGGCGATCTTGGCGAAGCTGCCACGGAAGGGCTGCGCCGACGCCTTCAAGAATTGATTGCCGCCCGGACGAACGCCGAATGACTGGCTTCAGTGGTCATTTTCTTGAGATCCAACCGCGAGAACTGGTGAAGTACCTGCTGCGCGCGGCGGGACAGTACGAACGCGAGTCCGTTAATCCGGTTGATCTATTAGACCTCTTGGGGCTGGCGTTTACGAGTTTCGACTTTCAACTTGAGCTGTCGGATGACGCCAAGCAGACGATCGGAGGTGCCAAGCCCCGAGCGCTCATCTCGTTTGCGGATCGGCTCGTAGCTACAGACGTGGGGCTAAGCGAGACGAAGACCCGTTTCAGTGTGTTGCACGAGATCGGGCATTTCGTGCTTCCGAAGCACCAACACAAGCTGTTTATCTGCGATGACCAGGGGCTGACTCTGGCAGCGAGGCTTGTATTGGAGAAGGAGGCCAGTGAGTTTGCCGCTGATCTACTGTTTCTGGGTGACCGCTTTTCGCTTGAGGCAAACAACCGACCGCTGAGCGCGATGACGGTCAAGGAACTCGCCAGAAAGTATCGGGCGTCCTTTGAGGCAACGGCCAGAAGGCTCGTCGAAAAGAGCTTTCACGAATGTATGCTCGTGGTATTCCAGCAAGACGCCACGAAGGCCCAGATCGACGACGCCCAGGCGCCCACATGGTCGGTAAGATACTGTGTCGCCTCGCCATCGTTCAAGGTTCGCTACTTTACGGGAGTGCAAGGCACCGTGCCTTCGGAAACGGCAGCCCTTGTGGCTCAACCGGGGCGCGATATTGCCGAGAGCGTCGTCATCGACGTCACGCTTGCCTCACCCACGGACCACAGTGATTTGCCTTTTCAGGCAGAGTTCTTCTACAACCGGTGGAACATCTTCTGTCTCCTGACGCCAAAGAAGCCAGTAGTCTAGGCCACGAAGAACGCTTGCGACGGGACACAGCCCCCCTGTGTAGGGCCTTCGCCGAGTGTTATCATATTCGTTTGCCAGCCTGTCCACCGAGTCGGATCGTTTGTGTACGCTCTGCGTACATGGTTGTCACGGACTCACCTTCAAGAGCAACCGGCCGGGCAAGCGGGGGTTGTTGGAGGACGTGCCGCGACTTGAACCGCCAGCGAGAAGCCTCAAGCAACGAAAGAAGCGACCTTGAGCCTCCATCCCATCAAAGCCCTCGACCACGTCATCGACGAATACGCCGACTACCTGCGGACGGAGTTCCGGGCGAAGGACCCGAAGCTGCGGGCCGCACTGGAAGCCGAACTCGACGCACCGGGCTTCCTGGCCCAGGAGCCGTTCTACCAGGCCCATCGGCCGTTCAAGAGCGGCAAGGCGTGGCGGGAACTGCCCATCGACGCCAAGCTCGCCCAGGTGATGGAGAAACGGTCCGGTGTGCAGGCCGCCTACCTGCACCAGGCCGACGCCATCGCCGAGTTGCTCTCCCCGGCGTCTCGGCCGGTCGTCGTGACCACCGGCACGGGCAGCGGTAAGACGGAGGCGTTCCTGCTGCCTGTGATCGAGAACGCCTGGCAGGACGCGGCCCGGTTCAATAAGAGCGGCCTGACGGCGATCCTGGTCTACCCGATGAACGCCCTGGCGAACGACCAGGAACAGCGGATCAACCAATATCTGGAAGACACAGGTTGGGCGGGAGCGATCCGCGTGGCCAAGTACGACCGGAGCACGTCGCAGACCCAGCGCGAACAGCTCCGCAAGAGCCCGCCGCACATCCTGCTGACCAATTACATGATGCTGGAGTACCTCCTGGTCCGGCCTGCCGACCGGGAGGACATCTTTGCCAACCACCGCTGCCGGTTCCTGGTCCTGGACGAAGTCCACACCTACCGGGGCACGCTGGGCAGCAACATCGCCCTGCTGGTGCGGCGGTTGAAGGTCCACTTGGCCCGAGCCCGGCAAGAGTGGCGAGCGAACGTGCCCGATGAGGAGCGGGCGAGACGCTACCCGGCGATGATCCCGGTGGGCACGTCGGCCACGATCAAGACCTTCTCCGAGGAACGGCTGTCGCGGGACGAGATGATCCAGCAACGCGATGTGGCCGTCCAGCAGTTCTTTGCAACGCTGACCGGCGTGGCGCCGGAGACCATTCGCGTGCTGGGCGAGGAATTGCAGGAAGTGCAGGTCCCGGCAGAGGCCGCATATCCGGCCCGGCCGGGCAACGTGGATGTCGATGCGTTGGAAATCGGCAACGTCGAGGCGGTGCGACAATCGCTTTGCCGTCTGGCCGGTCTACCGGCCGATACGCCCATCGACCAGGCTGCCCGACGCTACCGGCTGTTGTGGGACCTGAGCCGCTGGCTGACCAGCAGGCCCATGTCCACCAGCCAGATCGTGGCCCAGATGAAGGCGGAGGTGGCCGAGCGTAAGGACGTGGCCGATGAGAAGCTCCGCTCGGAGGTCGAGGCGGCACTGGTGATCGGTGCTGCGTTGCCGGACGGGACGCCGGGCGCCTTGCGGCTGCGGGCTCATCGCTTCATCCGTGGCGGTTGGCAGTTCCATCGGTGTCTGAACCCGGCCTGTGGGAAGCTGTACGCCAAGGGGGAGGAGCGATGCACGGTCTGCCACCACCCCACGGCACCGCTGTACCTTTGCCGCAACTGCGGGGCCGACTACCTGCGGCTGGTCGGCGATCTGGAAGCCCCGTTGCGTCCCAGCGACAAGCCGACCACTGATGACGAGTGGATGGTTTACGATCCGGCCCGGTTCGAGGGCGTAGGGGCAACCGACGAAGACGAGGAGGAGAACGGATCGGCGGCCACCGGGCGGCGGCGGCGTGCCAAGATGCCGGAGCAGATCAAGAAGAAGCCGATCCTGGACGGCTCCCTCGATCCCCAGGCACTGCAATTCAGCATCAACCCGGCCGATTATCCGCTGAAGGTCACGCTGCTACCGGCTCGCACCCAATGCCTTTGCTGCGGTGGCACGGCAGGCAGCCGAAACGTCATCACGCCGGTCAGCCTGGGCACGTCGGCAGCGGTGAAGGTGGTGGGCGAAGGGCTGGTCGAGGCCCTGGCCGAGGCCAACCATGACCGAGCTGGTCACGACGGCAAGGAACGGCTGTTGGTCTTCAGCGACAGTCGGCAAGACGCGGCCCACCAGGCCCGGTTCATCATCTTCGCCAGCCGCTATGACCGGATGCGTAGCCGCCTGCTGAAGATCCTCCAGACGGAGCGGGTGCTGACGTTGCGGCGGGCTGTGGAGATGCTGGCCGACGAGGCGGTTAGCCACCGAGACAACCCGCACGTCCCGCAGGAGACCGACTGGATTCCCGACGAGGCCAGGCAGCGGATTCAGGCGTGGGAAGAAGCGCCCATGCTCGACGAGATCGCCGTCAACGCGGGCTACCGTGGCACCGTGGTGAACCTGGGATTGATCAATGTCGGCTACCACCAGCTCGATGAGTACGTGCGTGTCCGGGGCGGAGAGCTGGCCGGACGCATGGGGATCAAGACAAACCAGTTGGAGCACCTGTGCCGCGTGGTCCTGGATGAAATCCGCACGCGGGGCTGCCTGTCTCGGGAGATGCTCCGCTACCACCCCTCTCATGTGCGGTGTCCCGAATACCTTCGCAGCGCCGAGTGGGAGCGGCACGTCAAGCAGCCTCGGGGTTACGCCACGACGCCGGGCGGCACCGAGCCCGTGGCCTTCCGCGACGGAGCGATTACGCCCAGCGGCATTACCTGCAACAACGCCTGGCGCAAACCCAAGTCGGGCGGCCGTGGTCCCAGTTTGGAGCGAATCCTGAAGCAGATGCTCGACCGCTTTGGCGGTCACGAGCCCAGTGCGGAGATCGTCGTCGATCTGCTGATGTTGCTGAAGAAGGGGAGCTTCCTGGTGCCGGTGGAGCTGTTCGGCTACCGCGACCGGGACACGCTGCTCCAGGTCAACAGCGAGATCCTCCGGCTGGAACTGACGACCGAGCAGGCCCGGATGCACTGCGAAATCTGCGGCAAGGTCCTGTCCGGCGCCCAGCCCGGCATGCCCTGCCCCCGTTGTCATGGGACCCTGGTGCGATGGCGGGATGCGGAGGTCGAGGCCAACCGCTCGGTCAAGCGGATCAAGAAGCCGGACACAATCCCGCTGGTGGCCGGTGAGCACACGGCCCAGATCACGACTGAAGACCGGGTCACGCTGGAAGATCGCTTCAAGGCCCCACAGGCCGAGTCGCCGGTCAACGTGCTGGCATGTTCGCCCACCTTGGAAATGGGCATCGACGTGGGCGGGCTGGACGCCGTAGTCATGCGGAACGTCCCGCCCCGGCCGGACAACTACGCCCAGCGTGGCGGCCGTGCCGGGCGACGGTCCCGCGTGGGCCTGGTCCTGGGCTACGCCCGCAACACGCCCCATGACCAGTATTTCTACGACAAGCCGCGGGAGATGATCGCGGGGGAGGTTCCCGCCCCGGCCGTGTCGCTGGGCAACCGGGACGTTCTGGCTCGGCATCTCTGTGCAATCGCCTTCGGGGCGGCCAGTCCGGGGCTCGCGGGCAAGATGATGGAGTACGTGGCACCCAACGGGTCGGTCAATCAGGAGGCCGTCACCGCCCTGATCGAGGCGGTCCGTGCCCAGACCGGCCATGCCCTGACGGTTGCCCGCGAGGCGTGGGGAGCGGACGTGCTGGCCAAGGCGGGGCTGGACGAAGCTCGGCTGCTGGCGTACCTGGAAGAGCTGCCCGGCCGGATTCAGCATGTGGTCGATTGCACCGCCCGGCAGGTCAAGGAGCTGCGGGAGCCGGTGGAGCAGTTTGCCGAGGGGCTCCAACGCAAGTTCGCCGCCATGCGGGCCAGCGATCTGGTCAATCGCCTGCTGGGCATCCCCACCGACACCCGCCAGGAAGGCCGAGACGCCGATGACCGTTCGGCAGGTTACCCGCTACGCCGGTTTGCCGAGTTCGGCATCCTGCCGGGCTACGAGTTCCCCTCGGAACCGGCGGCGCTCAGACTGCGGGGCGATCCCCATGAGGAAGACCCGATCAGCGTAGTCCGTCGTTTTGGCATCGGTCAATTCCAGCCCGATGCCCATGTCTATGCACGGTCGAAACGGTGGGTGGTGATGGGTCTGGATACGGCCTCGCCCTGGAATCCGCACGGGGAAGGTCCAACCTGGTCGTACCGCCCCTGTCCAACCTGCTGCCTGCGTCACAATGCCGATCAGCCACGCTGCCCCCGTTGCAATACAACCTCTCCAGGGCACGCCTTGCCGTCGTATGAGTTCGCCGGGTTCATCGCCAGGCAGGATGAAAGTCCCATTCTTGATGAAGAAGAACGCTACGCCGAGCGAAACCTGGTCAGTACGCAGCCGCAATGGGATGGCGATGTTATCGGCCGGTGGACCGTGGGCAGCAACTGGGCCTTGAGGCTCAGCCATAACGAGGAGGTCCGCTGGGTCAATGAAGGCAGGCCGCCGACAGCGAAGGATGTGCAAGACGGGACGCCGCTGCTTCATTCGGACGCCAAGGGCTACCTGCTGTGTCCTTCGTGCGGGAGAATGCTCGCGCCGCCGACCGTGGATCAGAAAGCAACCAGTGGCCGACGCAACGCCAAGACTGGGAAAGGGACCAACGACAACAACGGACACTCGGATACCTGCCTGCTACGCGGCAACAATCCGCAGCCCGTGGCGATCAGCACGTCCGGCCGGGTTGAGATTCTGCGGCTGTTAGTGCCGGTTCCGGTCACCAGTCAGCCGGGCGAGTGGCAGTCTTGGGGGCTGTCGCTGGGCTACGCCTTGGTCAACGGCATGCAGCACTTCTTCATGCTCGGAGCAGGCGAGTTGGATTTCGAGTTGGAAGGCCCCTGGCAGACGGGCGATGCCACCGGCCGGTACTCGATGCTGTCGCTGGCCTTCATCGACCCGAGCCTCGGCGGTAGCGGTTACCTGGTCCGCATCGCGGAGCAGTTCCACAAGACCGCCGAG
>JBEKCP010000178.1:0-9671 GCA_050014815.1 Thermoguttaceae bacterium
CCGGCCATTACGAACGTGGACGAGATCCACCGATTGACGGCTTATTTCGCCTGGTCGGCATGGGCGGCGGCCGCCGCACGGCCCGGCACCGCGTACTCCTATACCAACAACTGGCCGTCCGAGCCGATGGCCGCCAATACGCCGACCGCCGACGCGATCCTCTGGAGTACGCTGAGTCTGATCACGCTGTTGGGCGGAATCGGCTTGATGCTCTTTGTAGTGGGACGCTGGGACCTGTTGGGCTGGCATCGGGCCGATGAAGAACGGCCGGGCCAACGCTTGCGGTTCCGCCCACCGGAGGAAGTCCGCCTCGCGCCAGCCCAACGAGCCACGGCATGGTATTTCCTGGTGATTGCCGGGCTGTTCCTTTTGCAGGGGCTGTTAGGAGCAGCCAACGCCCATTATCACGTCGAGCCGGGCGGTTTTTACGGTCTGAGCCTGGGTGACTTGCTGCCTTACAACCTGTCGCGCATGTGGCACGTTCAGTTGGCCCTGTTCTTTGTCGCGGCAAGTTACCTTGCCATGGGGATCTTCCTGGCCCCCATGATCGCCCGACGCGAACCCAAGCACCAGGATAAACTGGCGCTGATCCTGTTCGGCGCATTGGTGCTGGTTGTCGTCGGGAGTCTCCTGGGCGAGGCGGCCAGCCTCAAGGGTGTCATTCCCACCAGCGGCCCTTGGTTCTGGATCGGCACTCAGGGCTGGGAGTACCTTGATCTGGGGCGGCTTTGGCAGATATTGCTGACCATCGGCATGTTCTTCTGGGTCGTCATTCTCGTGCGCGGACTGTGGAGCCGCTTGCGGGACGAACATCCGGGCAATCTGCCTTACCTGTTCCTCTACAGTGCGCTGTCGATCCCGCTTTTCTATGCCGTAGGCATGGTCTTCGGCAAGAACGTCAACTTCGCCGTGATGGACTTCTGGCGGTTCTGGGTGGTTCACCTGTGGGTCGAGGATTTTCTGGAACTGTTCACGACGATCATGGTGGCGTACATCTACGTTCTCTTGGGCGTGGTTCGTCCCGCCACGGCCGCCCGAGTCGTCTACCTCGACATCATCCTCTATTCCATCGGCGGGGTGATCGGCACGATGCACCATCTTTACTTCAGCGGTGCGCCTGCGATTCACATGGCGATGGGAGCCGTCTTCTCCGCCATGGAAGTGATCCCGCTGGTGCTCCTGACCTTTGAGGCCTGGCGGTTCATGCGACTGAGCGCCCAGGAGAGATCAAGCTCGGTCATCGGCGCTACAAGCACTGCCTTCCCGCACAAATGGGCCGTGATGTTCCTCATCGCCGTGGGCTTCTGGAACTTCCTGGGCGCCGGGGTGTTCGGTTTCCTCATCAACCTGCCCATCGTGAGCTATTACGAGATCGGCACCGCCTTCACGGCCAATCACGCCCACGGGGCGCTGATGGGCGTGTACGGCATGTTGGCGATAGGCTTCTTCATGTTCATCGCCCGACACTTCATTCCACCCGACCGTGGTTCGGAGCGGGCCATGAAGCTCTCGTTTTGGGGCCTGAACGTCGGTCTGGGATTGATGCTGTGCGCGAACCTGATTCCCATGGGGGCGATACAGCTCTACGATGCGGTCCAGCACGGCTATTGGCACGCCCGGCAACCGGAGTTCTTCCAGCAGCCGTGGTGCCGCGCCATCGAGTGGTGTCGGATGCCCGGCGACCTGATATTCCTCTTCGTCGGTATTCTGCCGGTGGTCTACCTGGCGCTGCGCATGTTCGCCGCGCGACGGCGCTACGCGAGTCTTCCGGCTGAGACCGCCACCGAAGAGTTCACGCAGTGGTACGAGGAGGCATGAGGCGCTCGGGAAATTTGGACCACAAGAGGTCTTTCTCGTCCCGCCACCCAAACTCCTTCTGGCCGCGCAGAAGCCGCCAGGCGAACTGGCCGCGGCGTTTCTCGCCCACTGCTTCGACACGGTACTCGCCCAGCAGATAAAGCGGCAGACGCCGCTCGATGCCCACCGAGCCGCTGACGACCATCTCTTGGGCTAGGGCCTTGGCCTCAGCCAACTCGACCACCACCAGCCCCGGCCGGCGCAAGAGGGTCTGCTCGACAAAGCAGGCAAGCGATAGGCAATTGTCTCATAGTGGTGTATCTCGAGAACCATTTGCAACAAACACCCGTGGTAAATGGTCGCCGCCATGGAAAGTCAACCGTCGCTCCGAGAAATTGGTCGTTTATGGGGACGAAGCGGGCCCCGATGTCTCCTTCGGCTGGCTCACTTGCCCGAGGCATTCATGGCCGGCCGGGGCAGGTTGTCTCGCCACTTGCCCGCCTCCGGCTGCTGCGGCGAGGGGATTTTGCCCGATGCGATACGCAGACGGAGTTCACTCTCGTACCACTGCAGCTCCGTGACGGCGTTGGTGGCGGCGGCCTTCTTGATCATCTCCATGGCCCCGGTCTTGTCGCCGGCAAGGCGGCGGCGAACGCCCATGCAGTAGTAGGCGGCTGTTTGCCGCCAGGGCGTCCGCGAGCGGTCCGCAGATTGCGCATCGCGGAGGAGTGCCGCTTCGATGTCGGCCGGATCGAGCAGGAAGGCGGCCAACCGGCCGTACCAGTTCTTCTTCAGATCGGGCGCTCGGCCCGCGAAGTGTTTGCGGAGTTCCTGGTCCACCTCGGTGCGCTTTGCCTGAATGCTGCGGATCGTCCAAATCGCCAGGGCGGCCTGGTCGGTGTTCAACCCAGTGCTTCCACCGGTGTCCTTGAGGGCCACGCGATAGTCGGCCAGGGCGAGTTCCCGCTCCTGGAGCGCGTCAAGCAGGACACCGCGGTAGAGGCGGGGACCGCTGGCGGCCGGATAGTCCTGGACAACCCGATTCAACATGGCCAGCGCGCCGGCGAAATCGCCCTTGAACGAGGCGAACATTGCGCGGTCGTAACGGGCCCACTCGCACTTGGGATTGTTGGCCAGCGCCTTGTCGGCGTCGGCCAGGAGCCCGGGCCAGTCGCCGAGGTATCCCTTGGCGTTCGACCGAGTCATCAAGCCCGTCTCGGACGGCGGCCAGATGCGGAACGCCTGATCGATCTCCTTGACGGCCTTGGCGAACTGGCCCATGATATAGCACGCCCAGCCGCGATTAACGTAGATATCGGAAAGAACGCCGAAATTGATCTGGCCGGCCGGGGATGCGGCGGGGCCGTGCTCGCCGGGCACCAGATAGCCGAACGGGTTGTTCGCGTCGCCGGCGGCCGTCTCTTCCGCAACGCCGGACGAGGCGGGCGGCTGCGCCGCACCGGACGGATTGTCCGGCGCCTCGCCGCGGGCCAGGCGAACCGCCACATCCAGATCCACCAGGCCCCCTTCGCAATCGTCCATGGCAACCTTGGCGATCCCGCGGCCCATGAAAGGACCGGAGTCCGACGGGTGGAGTCTGGCGGCCGCGTCGAAATCGGCGATCGCCCCGGGGTAGTCGCCCAGCTCGTACTTGTTGAATCCCCGCATGAGACGAGCCGCGAACTCCTTGGGGTTGATTTGGATGGCACGGTTGAAATCCTCAAGAGCGCCGCGGTGATCGTGAAGCCCGCGCTTGACCTCGCCGCGGAGCATCAAAGCGCAGGCGTCGCGGGGGTAGATCTCCAGGGCGCGGTCGAATTCGGCCAGGGCTTCCTTGGACTTGCCTTGCAGGAGGAGGATTTGTGCCAATCCCCGATGTGCGCAGGCATGGCCGGGACAGTCGTGTTCGAGGAGGTGGCGCTCGGCGCCGTTGGCCAGGGCATCGCGAAAGTCGGAGGCCGCCCCGTCGAAATCTCCCAAATTCATGCGGCAGGCGCCGCGCTGCAAGCTGGCGGGGGGATCATGGGGCGACACCTTCAGCGCCTGGCTGAAATCCTCGGCCGCCCCCTTCACATCGCCCAAGCGGGTCTTGGCCTCGCCCCGCCATCTCCAGTGGTCTGCAATCTCGGGCGCCGCGCGGATCACGGCGTCGAAGTCGCCGATGGCCTTCTTCCACTCGTTGAGCTGAATAAAGGCCTTGCCCCGGATGTAATGCGAGTCGACCTGGCGCGGGTTGATCTCCAGCGCCTTGGTGGCGTCGGCGACAGCCTCGGAGGGCTTCCCCTGATCCAGCCGCGCCATGGCCCGCAAGACATACTCCTTCGTGGAATGCTGCGGGTCCAGTTTGATGGTCAGGTCGATTTCCTTCAGCGACTCCACCCGCTCCCCTGTCATGTACAGGTAGTAGCCGTGGGCGTGATGCCCGGCGTAGCTTGACGGGTCGAGCTCGATCATCCGCACCGCATCGGCGTCGGCGGCTTTGTAGTCATCGAGCCCCAGCCTCGCGTACATGCGCCGCTCGTAAGCGAGCAAGAACTTTGGATTGATCGCCACCGCACGATCCAGGTCACTCAACGCCTCCGGGTAATCGCCCAACTGCGAATAGGCCCGCCCCCGGTCGCAGTAATAGCGCGGATTGTCCGGGTCGAGTTGGATCGCGGTGCGTAGCTGGCGCATGGCCATGATTGCGGGGAGCGAGGTGAGGTGGTAGGACGGGTTGAGCTTCTTCAACTGGAGGATTTCAGGAGGCGGGGGGCCAAGGTCGACGTCCCAATCCATGATGGCCTCGCCGCGCACGCCCCAGCCGTAGGCCGACTTCGGATGGAGAGCGACCGCCTTGCCCAGGTCCGCCAGGGCGGCATTCAGGCCCTTCTGCGCTGCCAGGGCTTGCCCGCGCAGGCCGTAGGCCCGGGCCTCGTCGGGGTCGATCTTCAGGGCATGGTCGGCCGCCTCCAATGCCTTGTCGTAGCGTTTCAGGGCGCAGTAGGCCAGCCCTTGTTCGCAGTACAATCTGGCCGACTTTTCGCCGAGTTTCTCCGCCTCGGCCAGGTCGCGAAGCCCGGCGGCGGCATTGATGCCGACGTTGGCCGCACCCCGGGCCAGCATCGCCTGCGCGGAATTCGGCTCCAGCCGCAGGGCGGCGCCGGCATCGGCCAGCGCCTCCGGCCACTGCCAGGTGTCGACGCGGCGGAGCGCCCGCGCGACGTACTCGGCTGCCGTCTTCGGCTCGGCCGCCGTCTTCGGCTCCGCCGCAACGGCCGGAATCGCCATCGCGAGCAACCATGCCGGCAGGATTGGCCATCGACTTGGGTTCAGGCGCATGCGAACCAGCCTTTCTTTACGGGGTTACGAGCCACACGCCGTGGCGGTCGGCAATGAGAATCCTGCCGTCTTCCAGCGGTTCCATCGTCCGCCAATTGAACTCATGTTCCAGGCCCACCAGTTCGCGGAGCAGCGCGGGTTTGTCCTCCAAGGGCGGGAAGACGGCGCCCCCGGCGGCGCCGCGCTCGATGCGGCCGAAGGGCCAACCGGTCCACATCGCGTCGCCCACGCGGAGATAGGGCGGCTGTGCCGGCCAGCCGGGGACGACGATCGATTGCTTGCCGGGCTGCAGGCCGTCGATTACGGCCGCGGCCATGCTGGAGTAGACCAGCTCCGCCCGGTCGTGGGCCAGGTCGTATTCGACCGCGTACCACTGGCTGCGATCGACGTTGGCCAAGGCGAGCAGGACGCGGCCCGCCCGGTTGCCGCTGATCCAGTGGACGTAGTGCCCGGAGGGCACCAGCCGGCGGATCTTCTCCGTTTGCGTGTGGAGTTCCCACAAACCGCTGTGCGAGAGCGGATGGCTCACCACGAACAGCAGGCGGTGGCGCACGGGGTCTTTCGCCAGAGGCAAGACGACCAAGGGGGGCTCCGCCAGCCCGTCCAGCGGCGTCTGTTGCTTGGCGCCGCGGCTGGAGCTGATGATCCGCACCTTGTGGTTGTCGAGCCGCACCGACAATAAGAACGCACCTTGCCGGGCGAAGGCGCCGACCGACGCAAACACCTTGCCGTCCTGAACGGCCAACGACAGCACGCGCCCCGACGGCAATCGCTCGTCGTCGGGCACGTCTTTGAAATGGCGTACCACGTTCTCACCCGTTGACGTCCGCCAGCTCGCCGGCTCTTGCCCCTCGTACGCCAGCCACTCGGCCGGCCCTCCTTGCAAGGGCACAAGGCACAGGCCCTGAGAGAAGCTGCCGACGCAAAGCGTGCGATCGTCCATGTCGAAATGGCAATTGTCGGCGTACGGCAGGACGGCGGCGCCAACCGAGTCGCGGGGATAGCCCCGCTTGGGCAAGATGCGGCGCTCCGCGCTGTCCATGTCCACGGCGATCGGTTGCAGAAAGCCGACGCGGCGCGGCCGTTCGATGAGCAGCCGGCTGTGGTCGCCGTCCGGTGCTGCAAATAGCGTGTCCGAGCTCCCGCGGGCCAGTCTCTCTTCGGGATGCTCTGTATCGTGGAATTCACCGTCGCCCAGGCCCATGGTCCAAACGGCGCCGCCGCGGACCTGCACGCGGCTGATCGCCCGCAGCTCCGGGAGGTCGGTCACGCTGAGCAGGCGTACGGCGCGGCGCCAGGCCGCCGGCGTTCTGGGGCGAAGGTCGGGCCGCGCAAGGAACATCGATTGGCAGGCGTCGGTCAGCCCGTAGCGGAGCCGGCCCTCCTGGCCGTCGAGACAAACGGCGGCGTGCTTGTCGAGCTGCTCCAGCACCCGCCGCGCCGTGGCCGCCAGTACGTCGTACTCGGCGGCGGGCGCCGCCCAACGGCCCCGCCGCCCCAGGGTCCGGTAGAGATACGGCGCATAGTACCGGTAACCGACGTGAAGCGGCTCGCTGGCCGCCATCGCGGCCCCGTAGACCAACTCGCCCCGGGCGAGCATGTAGTCCAGCAGGTCGCGGAACTGGCCGAGGCGGGCCGCCGCCGTGGGCAGCGACTCGATCGCGTCCAACAGCGCATAATAGCAAATGACGCGCGTGTCCCGCGGATCGTCCGGCCCCGGATCGCCAATCACCTCCCGCACCCGGCCAAGCAGCTTCTTGAAATCCCGGACAACATCCTCCTCGACCGGCTGCCGCCAATTCACGCCGGCCATGAACAGCGCCGTCTGGCCCAACACCGAGACCGCCTTCCGGCGATGGGCCGCCATCTCGCCGAAGACCGCCAGCAGGCGTTCGGCATCGGAACTCGTCGCCACCCATTGGCCCGAAAGTCCTACGCGATCCAGTTGGGCCGACCGGTTGGCAAGCCCGGTGATCATGGTGTTGAGCGTAAAGAACTCGTTTTGATACGCGCCGTAGCGGTCGGCCAGCCGGAGCCATGCCCGCAGAAAGGCGGCCGTGTCGTCTCCCCAAATCTTGGCCGTGGGCGAGAAAACCTCCGCGTTGCGCAGCAACACGCTCAGCCAATCCGTGTAGCGAAGAAACGACGGCCGATCGCGAACCTCCGCGTAGGCCCGGGCGTCCAGGACCTTGCACAACGCGCGGTACCGCTCCTGCAGCGATGCAATGCGGAGGCCGTCGTCGGCTTGCGTATCTTCGATGAGCGGGAGCCGCTCCAGGTAAAGCTCGACGAAAAACATCCCCCCGAGAGGCTCCTGGACGCGGAAGGAGCCGTCGCTATTGGGCACGGGGGCAACGGAAGGGGCAAGGGCCGGACGATGCTCGGCGGCCTGCCGCTGGACCGCCGTCTCCGCCATCTTCATGCCCCGTTCCGCCAGGGCCAGCGAATCGGCCAGCGTCTCCCGCCCGACATGGATCTTGCGCGGGAGCAAGAGGAACCGCCCGGGCTCAAGCGTTTCCCCGGCGGCGGAGAAGCATGTTTCCGTCGCCGCTTCCAGCACGGGGATGCTTTGCGGGTCGACGGCCAAGGCCGCCTCCAAGCTGCTCATGGCTTGCTGGAACTGGCGATGCCGGAGCCAGAAGAGGGCCTCGCGGCCGAAGCGGTCGGCCTCCTGGCGGCGGTTCGTCATGCGGGCGGCAGGTGCTGCCTTCATTGCCGCCGCCAACTGCGGTCCCAGCCCTTCGGCGAGCAGGAGAGGGTCTTTGTAATCGGCCTTCGCCCGGACCGTGCCCAGCGGATTCCCCTCGGCGGTGGTTATCGTGGCGCTGGCCATGATCTCTTCGCCGTTGCCCCGGCGGATTTCGATTTCCCCGGCCAGCACCGCGGGCAGCAGCTTCGTTTCCGGGGTCTCTTGGCCGAGTCGCCCCAGGGCCGCCTCCTGCTTGATCAACTCGAACCGCTTCCGTTCCAAGACCGCGATGTCGGGCGAATTGGTCAGGGCGCGCTCGACGAGCCGCCCCACGCCGTCGCACAAGGGATTGGCCGAGAGCGGCAGGTCGGCGTTGCGCACCGACACCAGGCAAAACGTCCGCCGCGCGCCGGGCCCCAGGGCCCGCTTACGCACCGCCAGGCGAGCCGCCTCGGCAATCTGCCGGCCTGCCTGCTCCGGATTGCCCTCGGCCAGCGCCCTGTCGCAAAGATGCATGCCGCTCGCAGTCTCGAAGACCAGGATCCCCAGCGCCTGCGAGCTTTGCGGGTCGGTCTCGACCACCGCCAGCACGTCAGCGCTGAGAAGCTTGCCCGCCCGGATGGCGGTCACCGCGTCGACCATCCCGCTGAGCGACAATTCCCCCTCGGCCAGAAGCTGCGTGATCTCGCGGCGCTCCACCAGCGCGATGTCGCTGCCGCCGGAGAGTTCCACTTCGGCCAGGGCCAGGCACTGCTCGGCCGCCTGGTGGCTGTGACTCCCGATCAAGGCCACACGGGTGGCGGCCTGAAGCGGCGCGCAGGCCGCCAGGAAACAGCACCAACACCATGCTGCGCCCCGGCTCATCGCGATTTTTCCTTGTGCGACAACGGCTTGTCCGGGGGCAGCGTCTCGGCGAAGTGCTCCAGGAGGCGGATACCCATCGCCCGCCCGGCATTTTGGAGGGCCTTCTTGCCGGCGATGTTCTCCGAAAGATCAGCCGCCCGCGTGGTAACGCGGTCCGCGACCACAACCTTGCCGTCCTTGCGGCTGACCAGGTTGATCTCGGCGCGGGCCGAGCAACTGACGATGTTGCCGATCCGCGCGGCGAACTCACTGAAGGCCTCGCCCGCCACCAGCATCTCGACCTTCTCCAGACCGCGCGGCCAACTATTGACGTCCTTGGCCGTCCAGCCGCGGGCGAAATCGGTCAACTCGTTCTCCAGCACGTCCTGAACGGTGAATCCACACTCGGTCAAGAGCTTCTTGACCTCCGTCTCAACCGCCGGGTCGATTGGACGCACCCACACCACGACGGGCTGCGGCCCCGCATGGTGTTGCTCGCGAATGATCACCGCCACGACCGGCTTGCGGTGATCGGCGAGCTTCTTTTTCAAGGCAGGCAGGGGATCGAAGACATCCTCCGGGCCGGCCACCAGTTTCGGGCCAACTTGACGGACCTTCTGGGCCACCTTTTCGGAAAGCGATACGACCATGGCCCCCATGTCAGCCGAGGACGCGTCCTTGACCATCACGCCTTCGATCAGGCTGGTCTCCGTGCCGATGAGCTTGGCCGTGAGGAACAGGTCCTTGCCCAGGCGAAAGGCCCGGCCGGTGATCATGATCTTCGCCCCGACCAGCTTGCCGATCTTGACGGCCTGCTCATCGCTTACCAGACCGGTCATGTTCAACTCGTGCTCGCGGAGGGTCTGGGCCAGCGACTGCCGCTCGACAAGCGTGATGCCCGACTCGCCGGACAGCACCGCGGTGAGAGCGGCGGCCACTTCGCTGCCCAAGTTGGGAGTGGCCGGATCGCTGGCCGTGAAATCGAGGACGGCAACGGTCAGCCTGGCGGGGGCCTTTGCAG
>JBEKCP010000179.1:0-9633 GCA_050014815.1 Thermoguttaceae bacterium
TCGACGCAGTGACGTGATTCGTGGACGTTTACCGCATCGGGACGGCTGCTGGTGCGTGCCGAAGACGGCTCAGGGGTGGACACTGGATTCGCTCCTCACGAGATGTTCCCGCTTATATCAAGCCTTGTCATGAATCTGAGGAAACGCGAGGCCTGCAGACGCGTTGATAATGCCAGATCCTGACCAACTGGATCAGGACCGCGGTCACGAGGGCGTGGAAGGCGGCGAGCAGAAGGAAGGTTCCCACGACCACCCTCGACCAGTGGAGCGTGCATCGCGCGGAGGTAACGTACTCGACGATTCCGGGCCACAGCAGGCCAATGGCCCCGAGCAGGTCCGCGCAAACGAAGGCCGCCAGTCCCCAGCGAGCAAACAGAATGGCCGAGGCCGCCGACCAGAAGGAGTCCGTACGCCGACCACTTGGCCCTAGGCTGGCCATTTGATGCGACAGCGCTACGGCCGACAGCAGAAGGAATCCGCACGAGCCGAAGAGAAAACATGTCAGAAAGCGGTAGATCATCCACTCCTCGACCGCACGGTTGCGCAGGTAGAACTCGACGGGGTAGGCGCCCAGAAGCAGTACCAACAGCAGACATGTCACGAAACCCAGGAAAAACAGCCGATCTGGACGATAGCAAAGCACTCCTTCGACAATGGTCTGCAGGAACCGCATCCCGTCGCGCAACACCTTCAGCTTGCTGTCGCCGATCCTCTCCGCATAGGCCATGGGCACCTCCCTCACCTCCATTCCACTAATCAGGGCGCGCGTGCTCATGGCAGGTGTGAAGTGCAGGCCGTTGGGAAGGGGCGAAAGCAGTTCGAATGCCTCACGTCGAAGAACGCGCATTCCGCTGGCCGTGTCCGTCACGCTCCGGCCGCAGAGCATGCCCAAGAGCACCGCGTAAAGGCGATTGCCGACGCGGCGGACCATCGGCATCCGGCTGCCGGGACCAAGGCGCGAGCCGAGCACAACCTCCGCACGTTCCTCAACCGCCAGCCGGCACATCTCGCCAAAGTAGCAAGGATCACAGGTCCCGTCAGCATCGAGGAATCCCAGCAGCGTTCCGTTGCCTTGGCGAAAACCCTCCTGAATCGCCGCGCCATACCCGCGATTGTGCTCGAATTCAACCAACTGGACTTCGGCGAAACTGCGGGCGATCTCGGCCGTGCGATCCGTCGAGCCATCGCTGACGACGATGATCTCCACCGCCGCCAGTCCGGCGATTCGGCAAATCTCTGTATGGGCGGCGAGGCACCGGGCGATAGTGGTGCCAATGGCGTCCTCCTCATTCAGAGCGGGAATGACAATGGTTAGAACTTCCACGGACTTACGTTCGGTCATTTGCTCGCTCTCCTTTCAGGCCACGCTCTTCCATTATTGAGGGGGCGTTCAACTGGAGATACATCGCTTCGTGTCGCCGAATCATGGTTTGCAGCCCATGCCGGTCATGGACCATTTCGCTCGCCGTCTTGGCCAGTACATAGCGTGTCGAGAAATTGACCGAGTCCGGGCGATTCCGGATGAGGGCCCGTCGCGATCAAGAAAGACGGCCGGTTGCATCAGGCTACACGAGAACGAAAAATCATGAGACACGCCATTCTGTCGACGGAATCATCGCGCCTTGTATTGGGCAATGACATCCCGGTACAAGCTTTCCATCTTCGCCATTTCAATATATACGTTATTCCGCTCTTCGATTGTCTTGCGATTGACGACACCAGACTCCTTGCATTCCACCTCGTGCCCCAGAAGATGCACAATCCGATCTGCAACGACGTCCGGCCGGCTCACCGGGACCACGTAGCCCCCCTTGCCGTCCTGAATCCACATCCTGATATCGCCGGTATCCGTGTTGATGACGGGCAGGCCGCATGCCATTGCCTCCGCGGTGCTCAGGGCGGTGCCGCTTTCCGAGAGCGACGTCGACACGTACACATGCGCAGCCCGAAGACAGGCAATCATCTCCGCTTCCTTGAGGTGTCCGGCAAAAACAGTTGCATGTGCGATCCCGAGGGACTTGGCCAGGTCCTGCAATGCCTGCGATTCCACGCCACCGCCCACAACAAGAAACTTCGTCGTCGGGGCCTTTTCCAACACCAGCGGTATGGCGTGAATGACAGTTTTCACGTCATGGATGGGATTGAGCGTCCGCGTGCTGATAACGACTTTCCGGCCCGCCAGGTCGAATCGCTTCAACAACTCGGGGGGCGGCTCGCCTGGCGCGAACTTCTTGACGTCGACGCCGAAAGGACCAATCACGATCTTTTGCGGATCGGCGCCAAGCCGAATCATCGCCTCCCGCGTGTTCTCCCCCTCGCCGTGAAGCCGGTCGGCGCGCCGCAGGGCCCGCGCGGTTAAGAACCGACTCATTCGCGAGCGATAAACGTCAATGAGAACGTCGTTTCCCCACGGGGTAACCAGGAAAGGGTGAAACCCGAGCAACATCGCCATCCAGGCATAGGCGCCGGCGGAATGGGCATGGATCAGGTCGGGCTGGACGGCCGCAACGAGCAACCGCGCCTCGGCCCGAAGCCGCAACAGATTCACGGCGCGGGCAAGCACACCGGCACCCTCCCAACGCTTCTGCAGTCGATGGACAGCGACCGATTCATAGCCGCCGAGGACACGCGGGTTCCAAGTGACGACGTGGACCTCGTGCCCCAGTCCGGCGAAATGCACCGACCATCGCTGGAGATGTTCCGCAACGGCGTCGCCGAGAAAGAGGAGTCTCACGGGTCCTTCATCGCAAGCACTTGCAGGCACGGCATACCGCCGTGCAGAACCGGAAAAGGTCGGTATGGGTTGCAGATTGCGGTCACCTGTTCCGTGGAGTATGTCGAATGATCTCCACAATGCGAACGAGGTCCGATTCCAGGAGATTCGATCCACTGGGAAGGCACAATCCCCGGCGAAACAGATCTTCCGCCACGCCCGCGTTGCGCACGGGGCAGTTCCGGAAGACCGGCTGCAAATGCATCGGTTTCCACAGGGGACGCGACTCGATATTGCATCGCTCCAATTCCAGGCGAATCGCTTCCCTGTCGGCGCCAAAGGCCTCCGGGTCGACGGTAATGCACGTCAGCCAGCGGGTACATCGTCCTGCGGGCAGTTCCGGCATGAAGTCGATGCCGGGCACATCCGCCAGGCTTTGCCGATAATACGCGAAGTTGGCGCGACGTTTTTCGACACGCTGATCGAGGACTCGCAATTGACCCCGTCCAATGGCGGCCAGCAGATTGCTCAGGCGATAGTTGTATCCGATGTGCGAGTGCTCGTAATGCGGGGCCGGATCGCGGGCCTGGGTGGCGAAGAAGTAGGCGCGCCCGAGCAACTCCGGATCCTGAGCGATGATCATGCCGCCGCCGCTGGTGGTGATGATCTTGTTGCCGTTGAAGGAGAAACAGCCGATCTTTCCGAATACACCCGCCGGCCGGCCCCGGTACCTGGCGCCGAGCGCTTCGGCGGCGTCCTCGATGATCGGGATCTCCCAGCGCCGGCAGATCTCCAGGATCGGCTCGTAATCCGCGCATTGTCCGAGCGCGTCGACGACGAGGACCGCCCTGGGACGTTTGTCCCGCCGGCAGGCCGTCTCGACTTCCTCCGCCAATAGAGCGGGATCCATGTTCCAGCTCGCCCGGTCGCTATCGATAAACGTGGGGCGGGCGCCGACGTAGGTGATGGCATTCGCACTCGCCGCGAAGGTCAGAGTGGAGGTCAGCACCTCATCGCCGGGGCCGACGCCGAGGACCAGCAGCGCGAGGTGGAGGGCGGCGGTGCCGCTCGATAGCGCCACGGCCTTGGGCACGCCGAGCATCTCGGCGACTTCCCGCTCGAAGGCATCGACCTGCGGCCCCAGCGGCGCAATCCAGTTGGAATCATAGGCCTCCAAGAACAGTTCTCGCTCTTCCCCCGACATGTGCGGAGGGGAAAGATAGATCCGACTTCTGCCATACCCACTGGATGCCGTCATACCTGAACCATGCCCCTTTTCGACTCTACAACGCGGGGACGATTTCTTGATAGAGATCGACTACCCGCTCGGCCCCCAACCTGCACATCGAACTCACGACGCACAAGATTTTAGTGTGCCTCGACATCCCACCGACTCTCCATCGTATCGACGGATACGTGTTGTCTCCCTCCGCCACGATGTTCCACAAAACATATGCGTATAACCCTTTCTCCTCAGCACCCAAGACGACGGAGACAGACACACATCGATAAGTCACCGGACTACGTTACCGGCGGCGGATCTTGGCCTGGAACTGCCGAGCGAATCCGGCAATCACCCGGTATCCGAGGATGAGACGTCTTGGTAAGCTTACATACAGGTATGTTTTCAGATAACGGCGCCAGCCGCACAGGCTCGCGCGGCACTTGTCGTGCAACACCCGCCTTGCTTCCGGTCGATTTCCGGCTTCAGCAAGCAGACGGGAGTGGGAGAGATAGACCTGCTGAAGGTAACGCTCCGTGCTCTCGCGGCAATCTTCGGGAATTCGACCCTGCTCTTTCCACGACTCATAGCTCTTGATCACCGGCACGAGGGCGAATTGCCGCTTTACCGCTCCCTCGTTCGTTACCCTACCCTCGGCGGCGCAGTGCCAGATTGCCAGGACTTCTGGAACCACTCCAATCTTGCCTGTCCACGCGATTCGCGCCCACGTATCAACATCGCCGCCCCACCGGACCCCCACGGGAAAGCCGCCGGCGGCCTCCAGAACGTCCTTTCGGAGCAGGACCGCGGAAGAGAACATGGCAACTTCGTTGTCAACGATGAACCGCATGTAGTCGGCCAGGACGCCGGCCTCGACGCCGGGACGCACGCGCTTCACCTGAGTCTCGGTCCGATACAGCGTAAACACCGCCGCGACGAACGGGTTCTCCGTCGCCACCTTCATGGTCCGTTCGAGGAACGTCGGCAGCCATTCGTCATCGGAGTCGAGGCAACCGATCCATTTCGTTCTCGACTCGGCGACGCCCCGGTTGCGAGCCGCGCATTCTCCCCCGTTTGTCTGCGTGACCAGTCGCACGCGAGGGTCCTGGTACTCCCGGACGATATTGCCGCTGCCGTCGGTCGACCCGTCGTCGACGACGATCAACTCGAAATCGCGGTACGTTTGGTCCAGGACGGAGTCGATGGCACGGCGGATATAATCCCGCCGATTGTAGAGCGGGATAACCACCGATGCCATGATTTCTTCTTCTTGGTTGTGTGGCGATGGAAGCGACATGGGTCCACGAACTCCCGGCGACTCAACCCGAGGATGGCCGCAGGCGCAGAGTCGCGCCGGCTACCGGCCTGGGCCGTGCGTTGTGGTTCCGAGCGCTGCGAGCGACGAGATGACCGGCCGCAAGCTGATATGCGAAGATCGTCCAGTGGAATTTGCCGGGCAGTCCACCGCACGCGAGGTCGAAGACGAGCATGGCCGTGAAGACGGCAAATGGCAGGATGTCCTCTACCCCGCGGCGCGCTAGCCACGCCGCCCGAACCACGGTGAAGTAGCTCCAGTAATACGGAATCGCGCCCGCCAGGCCGACGAACAAGAGAATCTGAAGATACGCGTTGTGAGCGGCCATGATTCTGGGCAGGCCCATCCGCACCCCAACTTCTGTCTTTGCGTCCGGGCCCCACCCCAAGACCGGGCGTTCCCAGATCATGGGCAGCGCTACCTCCGCGATCTCCCGCCGCGAGCTAGTAGAGCCGGTTTCTATCGATGTCGTCCATCGTTCCACCAGAACTTCCGATTTGCTGAACTGCCAGATGGTGATGAGACCAATCATGCTAACCAGCGCCAATCCGCCGGCCCTAACCAGGATGGAGCCCTGTCGGAGAACGAGAGCAGCGAGCCCGACCATCACCCCCAGGCTCGTGCCCCGCGACCCGCTTCGTGCAATTCCGAAGAGCAACAAGATTGCCAGCGGCCACATCACCGGCAAGCCGAGCACGCTTCTCGCCTTGCGGATATGGGTGATCCCAATGACAAATAGCAGGGCGAAGCCCAACATCTCGGCGTAGTGGTTCGGATCCATTCCGAAGGCGCTATAACGTCCCCCCATCTCCCCGGCAGCTTCAACGTCGACCGTTTGGCCCGAGAGAACCATCAGAACCACTGCACCACACGAGACGGAGTACACGAGCAGCGCCTTGCCGGTTATCGTACCCGCCATGAAGAGATTATAGCAGATGACGAAGAGCACCAGCATCTGGACCAACTGGACCGAGTGCGCCAGGTCCTCGCCAAACATTCGAAAAAAGAAGACCACGATGAATGCCGCGAACCCGTAGGTAACCTTGGGAATCTTCCAAGGCCGCAACGTCGGGTCGAGCACGCAACATCCCAGGAGTAATATCCCCGCCACGCGCGGGATCGACAACCTGCTCTGCAACACTTCCGGGAGCCATTGCGGCACCACGACGTCAAAGGGCAGAGTGGCCATGAAGACGAAGAATGCCCAACGAGTAATCGCTCCGACGCTGCGTTGGAGCGGGGCCGCCGGCGACGGGGTGCCGGCGCCTCGCCGCGGGCTCGGCTGTGTTCTGGATTTCGTCATGGCAACCGTCTACTCCAACGCCCGCGTGCGTGCCGCATCACGCGCCAGCAGCTCGCACGCATCCTGCATACTTTCCCAACTATAGTACTTTCGGACCAACTCGCGTGCGCCGGCGCCGATCCGAGAGGCACGTTGTGGATCCTGCCACAAATCGCAGATGGCGTCGATGAACTGTCCTGGCGTGTCGGCCAGCAGAAGGTGCTGCCCTGCGATTGCATGGCCGATCCCTGCGATGGCCAGGCTGGTGACCACCATCGGCTTGGCCATCGCCATTCCCTCGATCACCTTGTTCTGCATGCCAGACCCCGATTGCATCGGCGCCACGAGCACCGACGCGCTTTGCAGATGAGGGCGGATATCGGGAACGAAACCGGTGACCACGATATTCGGGTCGCCCCGCGCCGCCGACAGCATTTGCTCGGCGGGATTTGCCCCAATGACCAGAAAACGAACCGCGGGATGACGCCTCTTGAGTTCGGGCAATATATTCGCGATAAACCAGCTTGATGCCTCGACATTTGGCGGATAACCCATCTCGCCATGAAAGGCGATCGTCGTGGGCTCAACGCCTTGATCGGTTGGCGCGAAGTATTCGGTGTCAACCCCAATGGGGATCCGTACAATATTGGCGCCGGGCGACAACTGTCTTGCGCGATCCGCATCCGGTTGTGACACGAAGACCACGGCATAGAAGGAGCGATACGTGCTCTCCATGCGGCGCAGTTTCGCCCCGTGAAGGGCTAATCTCGCCCGAACCCAAGGATTTGTGGCTCGTTTCCATCTCTCCAATGCCAACGTCATGCAGTCCGCCGGGAACGCGATGCACGGGATCCTGCCCAAATGCTTTCGATATTGGAGCATGGAGTACCCCTGGATCTGGACCACATCGGGCGGATGATGGGCCAGCATGTCGCGCAACTGTTCGACAAACAGTTTCGATGAACGTCCTAGCGTCCCGGAATCCGGCGAGTGCAGAATGGAGGGCCACCTTCGGGGCGACCACCACCGCGGCACGAATGGATCCTCAAACAACAGAACGTTGTCGCACCATGGATCAACCGATTCACGATCCGTCTTGTCGGCGAGCCTGGGAACGAAGGCCATTAGATCAATTTTGTGACCGTGGCGGTGGTAACCCTGAATAAGTCTGTAAAGCGTACTCTCGTATCCGCCGACGAGGGTCTCGGGATACCGTAAAGCCAGGATGAGAATGCGCATGCGTTACCACCTCATGCGAGGTTGTTTCTGTCGATCTTCGTCACCATCCAACCCTGGTCCCCACACATTACCTTCACTCACAGTTGCCTCCAATAACCAAGTATCAGATATCTCATGCCCTAGCGCAACGCGTCGATGCGGTCAAGGCGGCCTCCGAATGATCTCGCTCGTGCTGTATCCGGGTGCCATACTGGCGAAGCGTACCGCTCCACCGTGGCTGGCCACGCAGTCGGTGCCGGGGACCTTCGTCCCCTCGTATTCCGCGCCCTTCACCAGAACGTCGGCCTGGAGCGCCCGCACCACGGTGTCCACGTCTCCCTCGAAGGGCAAAACGTAGTCTACGTCGGCAAAGCGCGCCAGCGCCTCCAGCCGATGTGTCTGGCCGATGACAGGGCGCTGGGGCCCCTTCAAGGCCCGCACCGAATCGTCGGTATTGCAGGCCACAAAAAGCACGTCGCCGAAGGCTTTCGCCTCGGCGAGCAGGTGCAGGTGGCCATAGTGCAGCAGGTCGAAGCAGCCGTTGGCGAGCACGATTTTCTTGCCCTGGCGGCGCTTGCGTGCCGCCCGATCGGTCGCGCCCTTCAGCGTCACGACCTTCGCCTCCCAGCCCCGGCTGGCCTCAATGGCGTCCTGCCATTCGTCGTCGCCAACGGTGTAGGTTCCGTGGTGGGACACGGCGATGCCGGCGGCGATGTTGGCGCGATTGCACGACTCCTCCAGGCCGTAGCCGCGCGACACCGCCGTCGCCAGGGCCGCCATGAAGGTGTCGCCGGCGCCGGTCACGTCATAGACCGTCGCAGGCGTCGTCTTGACGTGCCCGCAGCTTGCGGCGTCGTGGAACAGGCACCCCCCGTCGCCCAACGTCACGACGACCACGCCGAAGGAGTATCGCTGCCGCAAGATCCGTGCCGCGCAGGTTGCCTGGTCCACAGGCTCGCCGGCCAGCGCGGCGTGTACGATGCCGTCCTTGTCCGCCAACTCGATCGCCTCGCGCAAGTTGCATTTGAACAGCGAGGCATGCTGGTAGAGATGGATGTTCCGCCTAGGCTTGGCATCCACGTAGAGCGGGATGCCGATCGTTTCGCACGCGCCCGTGATCCACTCGACGACGCCCGGGGTCAACGCGCCTTTGCCGTAGTCGGCCGCCACCACGGCACCGATGTCAGTGCCGGTGTGGAGAGTATCTGTCAGATGTTGCTTCATCCCCGCCTCGTTGCTAACCCAGTCGTCCTGGCTATCGATCCGCAGGATCTGCTGACCGCCGCAAGTAACCCGCATCTTGACCGTAGTGTTCCCGAGCGAACAATAAGCGGGCTCGATCGCACAGCCGCTGCTCGTGAGCAGATCGAACAGCTCGCTGCCCGCCTGGTCCTTCGCCAAAATGCCGCTGACTCGCACCTTACTGGCACCGCGGCTATGTACAGGGTCGTAGAGTGCAGCCAGGTTGGCGGCGAGGTTGCCGGCGCCGCCAGGCGTCGACGAGACGGCACGCGAGCGGATTATCGGGCTGGGGGCCTCGGGGGATATTCTGGTCATCTCCCCCTCGATGCGTCGATCCAGCATTAGATCGCCCACCACGAGGATTTTGTCCCTGATTGCCACGTTGTTGGTCCTCTCCTTTCTTGCAACTTTCGTCGGCGGCCCTTCGTGCGCGGTGCACTTCGCTTTCTGGTTGTCGAGATTGTCATCATTGAATGGTCGCACCGTAGATTCTCTGTGCCAGCCTCGTAGTGGCTTCGAATACCCGCTTGCCGGTAATTGTGGAGGAATCAGCGTCTGGCCGATAGGAACAGTAATCGTTTGAAAGGGACGTCACTTTTTCGGTGATACCCCAACCGTCAATTTCGTCAGCGCTCGTGGGG
>JBEKCP010000180.1:0-9623 GCA_050014815.1 Thermoguttaceae bacterium
GATTGATTCCGTGAAAGAGGGTTCTCCTGGTGTTATACACGGTGTAGTGGCTTTTCACTCACCAAGAACAAGCAGGAGAACCCTACCATGTTGTACCTTGCCATCGACCAGCATCGCAAGCAGTTGACCGTAAATCTTCGTAACGAGGCCGGAGACGTGATTCTCAAGCGGCAGGTGAGCACGGAATGGGCGCGCGTGCGGGAATTCCTCGCCGACGTGCGAGGAATAGGCTGCCCCGAAGGTGGGGTAGTGGTCATTTTGGAGGTGTGCGGCCTCAACGAGTGGCTCTTGAAGCTGTTGGCCGAGTACGGCTATCCGTCCGTCGTGCTTGTGCAACCGGAGAAGCGCGACCGGCACAAGACCGACCGTCGTGACGCCAACGCCCTGGGCGAGTTGCTGTGGACAAACCGGCAGCGCCTCGCCACCGGCAAGAAGGTGCAGAACGTGCGGCAGATCGTGCCCCCTTCACCGCGCGACGGCGAAGACCGCCAATTAACCACGCTCCGCCACCGCTTGTGCCAACTCCGTACGCGAACCATCAACCGCGTGCAACACCTGCTCTTGAAGCACAACCTGCAGCGGGATTGTCCAACCAAAGGAGTGAAGACCCAAGCGGCCAGGCAGTGGCTGACGGGCCTGCGTTTGGGAGCAATCGACCGCCTGGAACTAGACCACCTCCTGGCCCAGTGGGAATTGCTCGACAAGCAACTTGAGGAGCTGGAAGTGAAGCTCACCGAGCGTCAGGCGGAGAACGCCGCGGCCGTGCTCATCTCCACAATCCCCGGCGCCGGGGCCTACGGCAGCTTGGCGCTGGCCTGCCGCATCGGCTCGATCGAGCGCTTTCCGCACGCGGACAGCCTAGCGAAGTATTGGGGACTCACGCCGCGTTCGAACAACTCCGGCGACGCCAAGCAGCGGCTGGGCTCGATCACCAAGGAGGGCAGCGCGCTGGCGCGCTTCATCCTGGGGCAGATGGTGCTGCACGTCTTGCGGCGCGACTCGGCAATGAAGGAGTGGTATCGCCGCATCAAGAAGCGGCGCAGGTCGAAGATTGCGCGCGTGGCGGTGATGCGCCGCCTGGCGACAATCATCTGGCACATGCTCCAGCGAAAGCAGCGCTACCACCTCTGCCAATCGAGTGATCCGGCGGCTGCGTGCGCCACCGTGCCGCTTGACGTGAATGCGTTTTTGAAGGTATCGCAAGGGCGTTCAAAGGAGGAAAAGAAAAAGGCTGCCGCGACTGGAAAAGCCCCGGCAGCCAAGGCGTCTTTGACCCGCCCTTGACTTGGTTATCCCTCGTCGAGTTGCTCGCCAGCAGAGCTCGACTCCGTTTCACCAAGCAGACCCATTATAGCACAAGGAGAAGATAACGACGGAGATCCCGGTTGCATCGGCCCTTCTTCCCTGGAAGAAGCGGCCCTCGCGAACGCCAGGCCAGCCTGAAAATTTCCTTGGACTCGGGCCCGCTTGCCGAGCGACTGATTGATTGAGGCGGCCCGCGTTCGCGAGATGGTCGAACCAGAATACTCGGTGTCGGAGTCGCAAGACTCCGACCGGCTGCTGCCTCAGCAGACGGAGTCACGAAGGGATGTATATGGGGTGCAGCCGCAATGAAAAGATCGGCTCGACAACCCCGCACAAAAGACCACGACGACCTTACGACCCGCAGCTATCTTCCGACGAATCGTCCACCGGCAGCCACCCGGCGCTGCCCTAAAGATTCCCATGTACACAAACAACCACTCATCGAAAAAAACGCCAGGCCCGACGCTTGACAGCAAAGACTCTTTCAGGGAGGAAATTTGATTCCGCCGGGCCGGGCGTTGCGTGAAACGCAACCAACCCACGCCCGCGAAGAATCTCTCAAGGCCATCATAGACTCCCTATTTTCAAGTTTTTCGTTGTCCGTTATACGTTACTTCCTGAAGCACCTGTTCGGTGTGCCTCTCGTGGCGGCAGAGGCTAACTGCCGGACTACGGCTTGGACACCTCGATGGCTTTGACCGCGCCCGAGGCGGCGTCAGCCAGTTCCTTATCGCCATGGGTTGAAAGTTTTCGCAGCGTTTCAAGTGCTGGTGCGGCATCCTGCTTGAGACGTCCGAGAACCTTCGCGTACAAAGCCCTTACCCGGCCAGGCACCTTCTCGTTGGCAAGGACCGCAGACAACCCAGGTACCAAGGCCTTCCGCACCGCCGCATCACTATGGTTCACAAACCCATCCAGGTTCCAAAGCACTCGTTCCAAGGATCCTCCCTCCGCCGCGATGAAAGCCTTGCTGAGACTCTCGGCCGCCTGGACTTCGTTCGTCTTCAGCGCCAGCAGAGCCAGCGCCGCTTCATGCACCACAAGCGTAGATTTGTTCGACAGCAATTCGGTGAGAATCGGTACGGCCTTTTCACTGCCAACCACACTGCCCAAGTGAAATATGCCCAGCCCGTCGCCACTGCGCGCGTTTTCGATCAAGTAATCGCCGAGACCCTCGATCGCCGGGCGGGTCGCCACAGCCTGGCGAAGGGCTTCCTCCCGCAGAAACCATCCTCCGCCTCCATACCCGCTCCTGGCGATTTCCATGAGAAAAGTGTTACGTTCAGCCTGCGGCAGGCGGTCAATCACGTAGCGGAACGCGTATAACTGTTGGCGGAGCCATTCTCTCCATCTATTGTCTGCTCCCTTTTTCGGAATCTCGGTACGCAATTTCGCAACTAGGCCGGGATCGGCCAGAATCTTTTCTGCCTTAGCCGCTAATTCGTAGAGGGCGACAAGAGAGTCATTCCAATCCGAGAGAACCGGCAGGCCTTTGTTGAATGCGTTGTACCGGGCGGCCAAAACGGGAACTGCTGTCGCGTTATCGATCTGCTGCAACAACTCCATCGCCAGTTCAACGCGGATGCGGGCCTCGGCCTCACAGGAACCTTCGGCCAAGGCCTCCAGACGGGCCGTGCTTAAGGCCCCCTTAGGACCAGCGACGGTACAGGCTCCCGGCTGGCCGCGGTCGAGGTTCGGTCCGTAGTCTAACTTCAGAGTCCAGGCACGTCCCTGGCGGAAGTTTCCGTTCTTCTTCTCTTCGTCCGTGGGAGCCAATGGCGGCAGCGGCCAGAGATCGAGCCCAACCGGTCCGTAGGACCCGGACAGATCCGGTGTGATGCGCCAGGGAAAACTGGATTGATCCCCGCCAACTAGGCAACTCCGCATCGCGCTGAGACTGATCATGGTTCCAGGGCCGGGAGGATTCGGAATCCCGCGCGTTGCCCGTTGGGCTGAGACAAAACAGCCGTCGCTCGGGTAGGACATCAATCCCATGCGATTACCATTGGCGCCCCATTCGCCATTGTATCCGTAGCCGTGCGTCCAGGCGGTCCAGCGTAGGCCAGGGTCAAGAGACTTGAAGAAATCGACCGTGGCCTTCGGGACATGAACATCCGTGGCTTGCCCCAGCAGGACCTGATACTTTGCCAAGCCCACTTTGGCCAGCCGCCGCTGGACGCCCTCCACCAGCGCCTTCCAGGTGCCCGGTACTTTATCGTAAAGCGGTGTACGCACCTGCTTGAGGGAGCCATCGGACTCACGAACAGTGACCTCCAAGGTATTGCCATCGATGGGAAACTGCCGAGCGATATAGTTGCGCCCATACCACCCATTGCCATAAATATCATACACCTCCAGCACGATCAGGTGTGGTTTGCCGACATGTTTAAGCCATAAATCCAAGTACCGGTCAAAGGCGGTGAACTCCGGCACCAGTTCTTCGCCTTTGCGGGTAAAGAGAATCAAACCGTTCCGCTGGCCGAAATAAGTGAATCCAATCACCGGTACATAGAGAATGTTCGCCCCGGCGCGTCCGGCAAGTTGGATCGAGCGTTCCAGGTATTTGAAGTGCTCGTCCGACCAGGGGGCCACATTGTAACGGAAAGCAACACTGTCGGGAGACTGATGCACACCAGCGTACACGCGCCGCTCGCCAGGCGGTGGAACGGTGAAGTCGGCGACCGAAACCGACACATCGACGGTCTTGCCCGCCACGGCAATGGCGCCCTGATAGTTGCCGGGTTGCGCTGTTGGGGGAACATCCACCGTCACCCAGACCGCCTGGATCGCTTCATCTGCCACGGGGGTGTCACTCAGGGCATCAAGGAATCGGCCCGATCCAAACACGAACCCATCCTGCAATTTCTTGCCACCGATCGCACCGGCAACTGCCGGCCCCATGTCGAGGCGTCGGGTCGCGTAGCGCAACTGAACCGGGATGGTGCCTCCCGGCCCCTTCAACGCTTCCGCTTTCGCAACAACCGGTCCGGGTGCTCCCGAAACCAGCACTAATCCGCTGGCGATTCCGCCTCGCGCGGCCGCCAGCTTGATGGTGAGTGCTGGATTGGCCGGCGGTTTCGTGTCCGGTGTGACCGCTTGCCACGGCGTGTCCGTCCAGACGACCAACGGCCCCGGCTTCGCGGCCGGAACCGGCGTTCCCTCGGCCCCCGCGATCCGCGGGGCCAGAAGGGCCAGCATCAATCCCAATAATCCCAACACGCGCTCCCTGGTCACGATCATTCTCTTGTCCTTCTTGCTTGCGACTACGCTTGCTGTTTCACTTTTGTTCGGCGACTGGCGATTTGGCCGGGCGGTCGGCCTTGTTCTGCGAGAACAGCCAGGGCACCAACTCCGGCGTCTTCCAGGCCGGATCCCAGGTCTTGTGTCCCATTCCCTCGAAGTAGGTGTGCTTCGGTTTGCCGCCCGCCGCTTCCAATGCCTCGATCATGCTGGTCGTCCCCTTGAACGGAACCGATTTGTCCGCCGTGCCGTGGAAGGCCCAGATCGGAATATCCACGAACCGGGAGACTTTGGATGGGTCGCCTGCGCCGCAGATCGGGATGGCGGCGGCGAAAAGATCGGGCCGGTAGGTAATCAAGTCCCACGTGGCATAGCCGCCATTGGATGCCCCGGTGACGTAACACCGGTTGGCGTCGCAGCCGAGGTCTGCCATCAGTTTCGGCAGCAGTTCCAGGATCGCGGCGATTCCCTTGGGCGGCGCGTTCAGATCGTGCGTGTGGGGACCAGTACTCCATCCCCGCCCGTCCCAGCAACTCGTTTTCCACACGGGATTGACCAGGGGCTCGAAGAAGACGCACGGGTACTTCTCCTCGCTGTACGACGGATTCAGCTCGAGGTAGCGTTTCCCGGATCCGCCGCCGCCCGGTTTCACCTGTTGCGGCCCGGCGCCGTGGACTTCCACCAGTATCGGCAGATTCCCGGTCGGCGTGTAGACGGCCGGAAGATACAGGTAATAGTGCATCACGTCGCCGGCCTTGGTCGTGTACTCCAGAGTGTTGTAGGCGCCCTTCTTCAACTCCGCGGGCGAGACCACCTCTCCGGCGGCACAGGGCGAACTTGGAATACCCAGGGCCAACGCGACCGCGGCAAACGCCATCAAACCAAATCTGCGTCTCATCGTCTCATTCCTTTCTTCTAAAGGTTACACCTCAACACCTTTGTCTATCGGCCCGGAAGGCTATCGACGCGATGGGGGTACGTCGCCGGCATGGGCTTGGGCGCCCACGCGCACGTCGATGTCGGCATTCGCGCGCGCGCCGGTCAGACCAAGATCCTGGCCTTTGACGGTGAAGACGGCGTTGATTTGGGTCTTGCGAATCTCGCTCTCGACCGCTTTTGCGACCGAGATGACGCATTGCGGGCGGACCTTGATCACCTTGCCGCCCACTTCCAACTCGCCGGTCGCTTCGCTGAGAACAAGGTCGCGCGTCTCCGTCTTGCCGTTGACATCAACCGAAACCTCCTTGGTCTGCAATGGACCCAGCGCCGTCACGCGCAACGTGACTGTTGGCAACGCGTCCTTGGGCGGCTGAAGCAACGAACCGAGGATGCGCTGGCTCTGGTCCCCCTCGGTCTGGCACCATGCCGTGCAGGCGACTTCGAAGGCCCCCTGCGGCTGGCCGCCTTCCCACTTGATCTGTCCGGAAACCGGCTTGCCATAGCAGAAACTCGGCCAGAACTTGCCGTTGGCGTCGCGGAACTCGGCGTCCACCGTCGTCCACTTCGGATAGCTCGGGCGAAAATGGAACACCTCGCCCTCGTCGGGGACAGCGTCGTTCTTGCCGGGCTTGCGGTTCTTGGCGCGGGCATACCGGTTCACCGAAAGTCGGGCCGGCGGGCCGGATGCTGCCGGGGCCTTCGTGCCGGGCAGCGCGATCTTCGACAGGTCGAGCAACAGGGCATAACCATCCATCAGCCCGCCGCCGAACCCCGCCTGCACCGGATTCTTCACCGGCCCCGCGAGTTCCGGCCCGTTCGGTTGCTTCTCGCCGCGGACGACGCCCGTGAGGCAGATCAGCATCGGCCACCCCTGACAGGTGCCGCTGGCGAAACCCCAGGCGTCCGGCCTCTCAAAACAGCCCCCGGTCGCCACCTGGTTGCCGCAGACGGGCAACGCCGAAATGAACCGGTAGGCCCCGAGGTCGGGATCGGCGACCACGATGCAGGAACCGTCCCGTCGATCCGAAATGGCGTTGGGAAGACGGAGAATCTGATTACAGCTTCCCGCCCAGACGACCGATCCATCGACGGCGCAGGCGAGGGTATTGATGAACGCCGTTGAAGTCCAGGCCGTGGAGGCAAGCAGGTTGTGGTCCGGTCCCATCTTCACCACGTAGGCCACGCTATGCGACTGGTTGTATCCCAGTCCGTTGGGCGCCCACCTTTCCATGTCATAGGGATACCGGAACAGGACGTTGTTTCCGCCGTGACTCCAAGACGAAATGACGAGATTGCCGTCGGCATCATAGGCACTGCGGCGTATGGCGGAGTCGGCCACAAGGCGCAGGGAATCCAAAACTACATACGGGCCGCCCCACGAGTACAGGAATTCATGGAGGGTTCCGTCCGGATTGTGGATCTTCAGGTAGGGATCGCGGTACGGCTCGCGGCCGGTCTTTGTCAAGTTGTCGCCGACGCGCGTGTACCGTCCGGTCGCCGGATCAACCGCCGACCCGCTGATCACGCGCCGATTGGGCAGTGCGACGGATCGGACTAGCTGACCGTCTGGAGCATACACCCTAAGACCGGGGCCCAAGAGGCTGATGTTGCCGTCATTGAGCACGCGCAATTTGGGCCCGAAACTCCAGCCTTTGACTTCGACCACCCACACAACCTTCGACAAATCGGCCGAAAGTTTCGCCAGATACGTCCGCCGGCAACCCCACGTGTCGTCGGCGACGCCGACCGGATTGGGATACGTTTCCGTCCGCAGTCCGCCGGACAGTCCAGCGATCCGATCCGTCGCGGCGCCGGTAATGTAAACCGCGCCTGTCTTATCGATCGCCACACTCGTGATCGACCCTGCGCCCCGCGGCAGACGGCGCAGGGTGAGCACCCGTTTCAGATCCGAACTGAACCGCCCGATAAAGCCCGTCGCGTCCGGCTGTGACCAGTAGAACTTCGCATTCACCACTTGCCGGCCGCCGCCGATGTCCTCGGTCCAGCGCAAGGTTCCCGGCAGCGACGCCAGCGCGGCAGCCTCCGCCCGCTGCTTCTCTTCCTCTTCCTTGGTCGTTTTCTTCTTCTCCATCGGCGGCGCGTTGTCGTGTTTATTCGCGGCGCCGTTGCTGGTTGGAGCGGGATCCGTGGGTTTGCGGCCTTTCGGTTTGGGCGCGTCCTGCTCGCCGATACGCACGAATTCCTTGAGACTGGCCGATTTCACCGGCGGGGCATCCGCGCCGAGAACCGCGGCCCGCACTCCGTGCAGGGTGATTTCCGAATCCAACGATACTCCGCCGATAATGATCGAGTCGTCACCCGGGAAGGCCGCCGCGGAGAGCCATTCGTTTCCTTCGGAACCGAGATACGTGGCCGTAACGACCTGGGCAAGATCTTGGGAGATCCGTTCCGCATCGGTCTTGCCTTGACAAACAGCGTGCGTGCCGCACAACCCCCATGCCAGCATCGCCGCCAGCCCAGTCTGCCACGCCCCCTTCTTGTGCCCGGTATGCCTGGCCGAATCTGCCGTACCATAGAGTATCCGCATCATGTTTCTCCCTTTCTCATCCTTCATTGTTTACTGTTTACGCAATAGACTGCATGCCTGGGCCGTTCCCTCGCATCTTCACTTCGGCGGTTGGTCCCATTTCGCGTTGGTCTTGATGCCGGTCAACTCCTCGGCCGCGCGGTACACCCGTGCGGCATAGGCGGGCCAGTCGAGGTTGAGTTCCATCTGTGACAAGTACGCATCGCCCACCCTCATCCGGTGGTGGAGATTATCAAGCAGGGCGCGCTGTTTCTTTTGCTCTTCGGGAGGCAGTGTCGCCAGCGCCTTCAGGATCGTCAGCCTGGGCTCGAAATCCTGCACGGACTCCCGCAGCAATTGGAACCTGACCGTCGGCACCGGGCCCTCGGCCCCGCGTCCCACGACACGAATGGGATAGATGCCCCAGATAGGAACGTTGTAGCGGATGACGTCCGGCCAGAAATCCAGCCCGAGACGCGCCAGTCTCCCGGCGATCATGGGCAAGGTGCGGAACGACATCGGCGGCGATTGGTCGTAGGAATTGGCGCGCTGCAGGGGCAGATCCAGGAACTCGAGTTCCTGCAGCCACAACTCTTCGCCGCCCCCGGGGTATTCTTTCATGCCCACCTCGAGATCGCCCGTGGCAATCATCTTGCCAGCTTTCAGTTCTGCGGCGTACTTGCCGCTATAGAAGATTGTGCAGCCCGGATCGCCGGAGTAGTGCGAGTAGATGTCCCAGCGTGCATACGGCGCCCATTGCCTCAAGAGTTCTCCCGTCTTCTGCGACGGCCGGGTGTCGCCGCCCAGGCCCAGCATGATGATGCGCTCGGACCAGCCGCGTTTCTTCACGATCGCATGCACGCCGTCCAGCATGGGTTTCCAGAAGGCCTCCGCGCCCTCGTCCAGGAACGTCGGTACGACCACGTTCGTGGTCGCCCCGGTTTGCGGATCCCACTGCGTCACTTGTGCCTGCGCCTTCGGGTTTCGGGCGGCGGTCAGCACCTGACTGCGTTCGTAACCGATCGCCACTTCCTTCGCGCTGTCCGGGCTCCAGACGTACAGGCTGATTGCCTTCGGCGGCGCACAGTATTTCGTGTACAGATCCAGATACTTCTCGAAGAGCGTGAAGTCCGGTTGCAGGCCCTTCTCGGTCTTGATCCACCGGATCAGGCCGCTCTTGTGTCCCATGTGCTGGCCGACGAGGACCGGCACGTACATGATGTCGCCGCCCAACTGCCCCACCATCTCCAGCGACCTGGCCATCACCTGGAAGTGCGCCTCCGACCACGGCGCGACGCCGTACGCCGACGCCGTTGCCTCGGGCGAATGCATCACGCCGATCAGCGAGCGCAGATCCTTCGCGTCCGGCAGCGTGTAGCCCGTCACGAACACCTGCACCGGGACCTCGAACTTCTTCCCGTTGGCCTGCAGCGACAACGTCGAGACGTACCAGCCGGGCGCCTGAACCTTCGGGGCCTTTACCTCCAGCCACACCGGGATGGTGGCGACGCCTTCCGGCGCGTTCTCCAGCAAGTTGTCACACCAATGGAAGTGCGCGCCCTGAGCTGCGAACCGCACCCGTACGGCCTGCGCCGGCAGAGCAGTCTGGTCC
>JBEKCP010000181.1:0-9620 GCA_050014815.1 Thermoguttaceae bacterium
GGCGAAGTGGGAGTCACGCGAAACAAGCGTCAAGTCGTGTTGCCTCGCCGCGGCGGCGATCCAGATATCGTTCTCAGGAATGGGTCTTCCCGCGATCCGCAGTTCGTGTCTGATCAGGCCGTATTCGTACGCCGAAGCGGCGTTGCACTCGAGCACGGCGACTTGAGTGAGGAACCGATTGATGCGTCGGAGGTTGTCGCCCGCCCGGGCCGCCTTCATCGCGCCAAAATACACCTCGCCGATCGCGATCACGGGCACCAGTATTCTCGATTGCTGTGCAATGCGGTCGCGAATATCCACATCGCCCCGGAGAAGGCGGATAACGACGTTTGTATCGAGCAGGAAGCTACCATTCATTCGGGTCGATCCGCTCGCATCCCTCCTCGATCGCCTGCATCATTTCCTGGGCGTCCTCTGCCGGCAGGATCCCGCATAGGTCGAGCAGGTTGTTGCCCGGCACGCCCCGCGGCGCCGATTCCGCCAGCGCACGTGCAAAATCGAGCACCCGTTGCTGCTTCGCCGGGGGCAGGTGATCAAGTTGCTTCAAGAGTTCGCTCCGCACTTCTGTGTCGATCATATCGTGGTCTCCAGTTTGCTATTACCCCCCCTTGCGCATGCAGCAGTTCTTGAACTTCTTGCCGCTGCCGCAGGGGCAGGGGTCGTTGCGGCCGACCTTTTGTTGGCGGTTGCGGATGGGCTGCGGCTTGTGGTCGGTTTGGGTGCCGTCGATGGCGGCCTGCTGCTGCGAGGCGATCTCGCCGGCCGAGGCGGCCTCGCGGTGGATCGCCTCCCCGCCGGTCCAGGTCGAGCCCACGAAGCCCTCGTCGAGCTGCTCCATGCGGAAGATCAACTCGGTCACCCGCTCGTCGACCGAGTCCCACATCTGCTCGAAGGCCCGCATGCCCTCGCGCTTGTATTCGACCTTGGGATCCACCTGGGCGTAGCCGCGGAGTCCCACGCTGTTGCGGAGGTGGTCCATCACCAGCAGGTGGTCCTTCCAGGCGGTGTCGAGCAGTTGGAGGACCAGGGTCCGCTCCATGCGCTGCATCTCGGGGCGGAACTTGGCCTCGACCGCGGCGGTGAGGTGATTCTTGAGTATCTCCGGCTTCATCCGGACCATCGCGTCGGGAGAGAGCGGATAGCGGAGGTCGCTGGCCATCCAGCCGGCCAGGGCCGCCAGCCGCCCATCTTCGTGGGCCTCGCGCAGGGCCTTGGGGGAGAGCGGCTGGCCGTTGAAGAACTCCGCGAGCTTCGCCTCGACCTCGGCCGCCGGGTCCGTGGCCAAGTCGGCATGCCGGCGGCTCTGCTCGACCAGGAGTGCGCGGATCTCGTCGCGCTGCCGGTTCTTGAGGTCTTCCAGGTCGAAATCCACCTGGAACCGCTGCCGGGCCCACTCGACCAGCCCCTCGCGGTCGTAGCGCTTGTGTCCGCCGGCGTCCCGCGTGGTGAAGTGCGAGAGGCCGGCCATGACCGGGTACTCGATTTCCTTCTCCCGGTAGGCGGCCTCGGCCCGCCGGCAGACGGTCTCGTTGAACTCCTCGGGGGGCAGGTCCCGGACCTCGTCGGGCGGCAGGTCGATGGCGAACTTGTGCCGGATCCAGCCGCAAGCCGACTGGATCCCGAAGTCGGCCTCCAAGAACGCGGCGCCCGGCGAGAGATCGACCTTGCGGGTGGCCGCGCGGGCCTTTTCGACGAGGAACTCGGCGAGGTGCTCGCGGCCGACTTGCTTGAGGTCCCGGTCCCGCAGGCTCGTGTGCCACCGGGTGTTGGCGAACTTCGCCAGGGCCTCCCAGTTCCATTCGTCCCGCTCGACTTCCGAGGGGAGGTTCTCCTCGATGGCGTCGAAAACCTGGGTCTCGGCCTTCCGCTCGGCCTGGTCGAGGGCGTACTGCTGGGCGTCGCTGAAATCCATCGCGCGGAAGTCGCGGGCGTCGAACTCGACCGCCAGCTCCTTGCCCGCCCACTTCGCGAAGGTCTCCGTGCCGTAGTCGCGGGCCAGGCACTGGTCGAGGTGGCGGGCGACCTGCTGGCGGATCATGTCCAGGACGAGTTGTTTGCAGTTGGCGCCTTCGAGGATCCGCTGGCGGTAGCCGTAGACGCGTTTGCGCTGCTCGTCCATGACCTCGTCGTATTCGAGGAGGTTCTTGCGGATCTCGAAGTTGCGTTCCTCGACCTTTTTCTGGGCGCCCTCGATGCGGCGGGAAACCATGCGGCTTTCGATGGCCTCGCCCTCTTTCATGCCGAGCCGGGTGAGGATGTTCTTGACCCACTCGCCGGCGAAGATCCGCATGAGGTCGTCTTCCAGCGAGAGGTAGAACCGGCTGCTGCCCGGGTCCCCCTGGCGGCCGCAGCGGCCGCGGAGCTGCAGGTCGATTCGCCGGGCCTCGTGGCGCTCGCTGCCGAGGATGTGGAGGCCGCCCATCCCGGCGACTTCCCGCCCCTCGGCCTTCATCTGCTCGCGGCTTTCGATCTCGTGGACCAGGGCGTCCCATTCCTGGGCGGGGACGTCCAGGCGCGTGGGGTATTTCTCCTGGAGGCGGGCCCAGGCCATCGACTCGGGGTTACCGCCCAGGATGATGTCGGTGCCGCGGCCGGCCATGTTCGTGGCGATGGTCACCGCGCCCTTGCGGCCGGCCTGGGCGACGATCTCGGCCTCGCGCTGGTGGTGCTTGGCGTTGAGTACCTGGTGCGGCACGCCCCGCTGGTCGAGCATCCGCGAGATCAGCTCGCTCCGCTCGATCGAGACCGTGCCGACCAGCATGGGCCGCCCGGCCTGCTCGATCTCCCGGACCTGGCTCCTGGGGACCGTACACGTCTCGCGGCTCTCGCGGTCGAGGATCTCCACGGCGTCGTCGGTCTCGCGGGTGATCTTGCCCAGCACGACCTCGCCCTTGCCGGTGGCGACGGTGTCCCACTTGTACATCCGCTCGATTTCGTCGGCGATGGCGTTGTACTTCTCGCGCTCGGTGCGGTAGATGACGTCCGGATTATTGACCCGGTGGAGGGGCCGGTTCGTGGGGACGGCGATGACGTCGAGCTTGTAGATCTTCCAGAACTCGCTGGCCTCGGTCATGGCCGTGCCCGTCATCCCGCAAATCTTGTTGTAGAGCTTGAAGAAATTCTGCAAGGTGATGGTGGCCAGGGTCTGGTACTCTTCCTTGATCGTGACGCCTTCCTTGGCCTCGACCGCCTGGTGGAGGCCGTCGCTCCAGTTGCGGCCGGGCATGAGCCGCCCCGTGAACTCGTCGACGATCACCACCTCGCCGGCGTCGTTGACGATGTAGTTCACGTCGCGCTTGTAGAGGTGGTGGGCCCTCAGGGCGTTGTCGATCAGGTGGGGCCACTCCATGTGGCCCGCCGTGTAGAAGCTCTCGACGCCGGCCAACTGCTCGGCCGCCCGCACCCCGTCGTCGGTCAGGTGCGCCGAGTGCTCCTTCTCGTTCACCTCGAAGTGCGAGCCCTTGCGGAGCTGCCGGGCGATCCGGTCGGCCTTGGCGTAGCGGGTCACGTCGTCGTGGGCCGGGCCGGAAATGATCAGCGGCGTCCGCGCCTCGTCGATCAGGATGTTGTCCACCTCGTCGATCACCGCGAAGTTCAGCGGCCCCTGCACCTGCTGGCGATCCTTCGGGCGACTGTCGTCGCCCTTGGCCGCGTCACGCATGTTGTCACGCAGGTAGTCGAAGCCGAACTCGTTGTTGGTGCCGTAGGTGATGTCGCACTCGTAGGACCGCTGGCGCTCGGCCGTGCCCATCTGGCTCTGGATCGCCCCGACCGTCAGGCCCAGGTTGAGATACAGGGGGCCCATCCATTCCATGTCGCGGCGGGCCAGGTAGTCGTTGACGGTGACGACGTGGACGCCCTTGCCCTCCAAGGCGTTCAGGTAGGCCGGCAGCGTGGCCACCAGGGTCTTGCCCTCGCCGGTGACCATTTCGGCGATGGACCCGCGGTGAAGCACTACACCCCCCATAAGCTGTACATCGAAGTGCCGCATCCCGAGGAATCGGCGACCCGCCTCCCGGCAGACGGCGAATGCCTCGACCAACAGGTCGTCCGGCGTCTCCCCCCCGGCGAGCCGCTTGCGGAACTTGGCGGTCTGCTCCTTCAACTCGGCGTCCGTCAGGGCCTGGTACTTCGGCTCCAGGGCATTGATCGCCGCCACCGTCGGCTGGAGCTTTTTGAGATACCGGGCGTTCGAGGAGCCGAACAGGTTGGTGAGCGACCGCTCGACCGTTCGGCCGATTCCGCCAAAGACAAGACCCAGCAGATCCCAAATCTGGGAAAGGATTTCTTCCATGTTTATCTCAACGTGCCAATTTACCTACTATTATACGGAGGGTCAACAGCGGTTGTGCAGTTCGACCCCTCGAAAGGCGGGCTGTCGCTATAATGAATCTGCGATATCATGCGAAGCCGCAAGCGGCAAATCCCCAAATCCCCAAATCCCCAATCCCTTCCTCATGCCGGTCAGCCGCAGCCTTCGCAATCAGATGCTCTTCCTGGGCACAGGCACGTCCCACGGGGTCCCGGTGATCGGCTGCGGCTGCCCCACCTGTCGCGATCCGAATCCCAAGAACCGGCGGACCCGTTGCAGTGTGGTGCTCGGGCTGCCGGAGGGGAACCTGCTGATCGATTCGCCGCCGGACTTGCGGACGCAGTTGGTCCGCGAGGAGATCGGCCTGGTGCATGCCGTCGTGTATACCCACCCGCACGCCGACCACCTGTTCGGCCTCGACGACCTGCGGATCTTTGCCGACTACCTGAAGCACGACCTGCCGGTGTACTGCGACGAACGGGTCGAGTCGCGGATTCGCCGGGCGTTCGACTACGCCTTCGACCCCGTGGCGCGGAACTACCCGGCCGGGGGCGTCCCGCGGCTGGTGTTCTCGCGGATCGCCACCGAGCCGGTCGAGATTCTGGGGGTGCGGGTCACTCCGATCCCGATGGAGCACGGCCGGCAAACGTCGCTGGGTTTCCGCGTGGGCAACCTGGCCTATTGCACGGACACCAACCGGATCCCGCCGGGGAGCATGGACCTGTTGCGAGGGCTGGACATCTTGGTGCTGGACTGTCTCCGGCGGCGTCCGCACCCGACGCATTTCAGCCTGGACGAGGCGGTCGAAACGGCCCGGCAACTGGCCCCCAAGCGGACGCTCTTCACGCACATCGCTCACGACCTGGAGCACGAATCGACCAATGCCACGTTGCCCCCCGGCATGGAACTGGCCTACGACGGGATGCAGGTGCCACTGGGGCTATGATGCCCCCTCACCGCAGGGGCATCACCGCGACCGAGCAGCCGGTGGGGGGGTGGAAATCGCACTGAGGGGGATGTTCCTAGTGGCGACCCGGGCAGACACAGCCGGTGTCGTCTACTACAATTAAGCAATGGTCCGAAGACCTGCATTCCGACGTGGAATTAAGCGCGGCCAGATCCGAAACTGGCCAGAGGGCGTCGGTGTGTCTGCTGACACGGTTGCAGCCCAGGTGACGTACACAGGCAGTCCGCTTCATAAGACATACCCATCCCCGGCGGGTCCGCCAGCGTTGCGTGCCGACGAAGCGAAGTGCGACCAGTATGCCCAGGAGCAATGGCCCAGGCTATTGGACGTGCTCCGGAGTGCAATTCGTGCCGGTTGTGTCAGCGATTTTCGCGGTGCGTTTCCGGAGCGCGCTTGGGCGTGGATCAATGGCGTCTTGCACGAAGCCCGTTTGACCAATGAGGGCACGGGCGATTATCACGGTTTCCCCGTCAACGATAGACGACAATACCCAGAACCCATCGATCTGGCGGAGGCAGCGCCACGTGTCGAAATACCTGTTGTTTGAGAGCGATCCCATAGATCAACCCGCGGCCGCTGATCCAGTTGAGCGGCTGACATGGTGCGCGCTGCGCATCCGGGTCGGTCAGCGATTCGTATCAAGGATTTGGGACAAATCGCTCCAAAGCGAGCGAACACATCTTTACTTGCCCGCATTTCCGGTTGCCCAGTGGCTCGTAGAGAATTGGTGGTCGCTGTTCAACGAGCTCTGTCCCACGGACAAAGTGCCAACGTCCGTCACGAGCGAAACACAATTGAAATGGATTAAGAGGCATTGTCTTCGTTCGGCAGACTCCGCTCTCATGTTGCCGGCCGTCTATGTCTTCCATGACGGCCAAACCCTTTGCGCCCAATGGCAGCCGGACATTCCGGGTTCCATGCCGAACATGCCGGGTGAGTTCATTACCGACGGCGCAGAGCCACTTGAAACGAATTCCACGCGGGAGTCTCTCACAAACTTCATCAACGATTGCCTGAGTCGCATTTCGCAAGTCCGTGATAGCCGGGTCGTTCAATTGGCGGAGCAATGGAAGGCCATTCAAGGGGCCGATGTCGACGAACAACAGTTCTGCTCGCTGGCGGGGCGAATGGGGACCGATCCGTACGACGATGGAGAAATGACCGAGGAACTGGTACGATTCCTTGAGCAGGCCAGTCCCGAGGATCCGCTGGTGCGCGATCTGACGGAGGTGGCGCATCGCGAATTCGTCGTCGAGCAGTGGTCATGGCTAACAAGAGTCGCCGCAGAATTGGGACTAGGACCCAATCCGCTGGATGTTCCGTTTGATATTCCATCGCGAGACCTTTCGCCTCCACTGTTCGGATACGAACTTGCCGGCACGGTGCGGGCGCTGGCGCAGGTATCGCCGCAATCGCCGCTGGATTCCGTGGAAGCGGTCGCGCATCGCGCCACCGGAAGAACGCTTCGCTTTGAAGAGCGAAATCACGTTCCCGGTCAGGGCGTCCGCGCGGTCGTTGGGCGATCGGCGGGAGACATGGTTTGTGCGGGACCGGCGCCGTCGCGCGCGGATAGCAGACGGTTCTTACTCGCCAGAAGCCTTTATCACGCGATTGTCACAACCCGGACCAGGCATCGTCTCGTAACGACCGCCCATTCATGGGAGCAAGAGGCCTCTCGGGCATTCGCAGCCGAGCTTCTTGCCCCTCGGCGGGCGCTCGTCGGCCGGATTCCAACGTCCGGCGCAGACTCCGATGCGATTGAATCACTTAGTCGCGAGTTCACGGCCAGCACCATCGTGATTGAGAATCAACTTGAGAACGCTGGCATTTCGCTTTCAAGCGAGTAGGCATGAAGACGGGACAATGCCGCTCAGTTTCTGCCTGTTCCTCGTGCGAACCCCGCACAAACAGGGTCTCCCGAGAGACGATCTTAGCAGGTGGGCCGCTACCGGACAAGTTAGCCTACTGCGGCAATCGGCGGGCCAGCCAGTCGGCCTGGCGGGTTGCAGGGATCTGATTTCCCTCGGCGGGCACCAGCGCCCGGATCAAGGCCGCTACCGGCTGCGGCTGTGACTGGGGCTCGCCCAAGAGCCGTAGCCGCCCGGCCCGCAGGATCGTTCCAGCCTCCGCTTGGGAGCAGAGACCCTGCAGCCGCAACCCCCGGGCGTCCAGCGAAATCGCCAGGGACAGTTGGTCGTAGCGCAACACGTTGCCGGCGGGCATCTGCGGCAGGGCTCCGGTCAGATGCATGTGGGTGGCCAGGGCGTCCAGCAGGCGCCGGCTAATAACGCCCGGTCCCGCCGAAAGCGTGGCCGCGGCTTCCTCCAGCCGGCCCCCGCGGAACCGGGCGCGTTGGATCGTCACGTCGGCTGAGCCGGTGAGCTTGTCGGCAAAATGATTGCTCAGCAGGCGATCCAGGTCGACGCCGAGGCATTGGCCGCTCAACTCGCCCTCGGGGCCGTCCGCCGTCTCGTGGCTCCACAGATAGCCCGTAAACCGGCTCGATGGACCCAACACCGCAAGCTCGGGCAGGGCCAGCGCCAAGAGAGGGCAGGGCAGGGGGGTGCCGGCGGTGTCCATCTCGAAGCCATCGGCCGGCGGGCGGAGTTGGCGGTTGCGGACGATGCGGGCACGGACAGGCTCGCCGGCCGGACGATCCGCCAAGTGAAACGATATCACGGCTTGCACGCCGCCGGTCATCGCCCCGATCCCGCCCTCGACGTCGGCCAGGGCCAGCGGGCTTTCACCCCCGCGAATCGCCAGGTCATGGGTCTTGATGCGGACTTCCATTTCGGGCCGGCCGTACTGGAGCCGGATCAGGTGCTCGACGAACTGCCGAAGGCGGCCCAGCCCGGCCGCATCAACTTCCACCTGAGGCGTCGCCAGGACGAGGGCAGGCCGCTTACCCTGGCTGTCGACGGCCTCGGTCCATGTGGCTTCCACCCGCCCACAGCGGAGCACTTCCTCGCCCGTCTCCGGGTCTGACAGGTGGAGTCCTTCATATACCACCGTGCCTGGCCGTGGATGCCGCAGACCCCCGAGCGCCACGTCCATGCCGAGCTCGCGGGCGAGCCGCTGGGTCTCGATCCGGAGGTGCCAGGGGCTCTGCCAGAATACGCACCAGACGCCGGTTGCCGTCGTCGGCACGACGCACAGCAAGAAGAAGGCGGCAAGGGTAATCCGCCGCCGGGTCTGGTCGTAGAGATGGAACACGGAGTACCCTAGTGGCTAGCTGTCAGTCGTCAGTCGTCAGTTGTCAGTTGCAACGGACGACGGACGACGGACGACGGACAACAGACAACGGACAACGGACAGTCATCCTTCCTGTTTGAGCTTCTGCCTGGCCATGTCGTAGAAGAGGCCGAGCCGGGCCTGGATCTCTTCGAGGTTGTCGCCGCCGAACTTCTCGACCACCGCGCAAGCGATCTCGAAGGCGACGACGTTTTCGAGGATGCAGCTTGCGGCGGCCACGGCGCAGACGTCGCTCCGCTCGTAGGAGGCCGATTCGGACTGCTTCGTCCGGAGGTTGACCGAATCGAGCGGCTTGGCCAGCGTACTGATCGGCTTCTTGGCCACGCGGATCACGATCGGCTGGGAATTGGTCATGCCGGCTTCGAGCCCGCCGGCGTTGTTGTGCCGCCGGACGAAGCCCAGCGAGCGAGTGGCCGCCTGGCCGGGATCGTACTGGATGGGGTCGTGGACCTCGCTGCCGTGCCGCCGTGCCGCCTCGAAGCCCAGCCCGATCTCGACGCCCTTCATCGCCTGGACGGCCATCACGGCCCGGGCGAGCCTGCCGTCGAGCTTCCGGTCCCACTGCGCATGGGTGCCCAGCCCGTAGGGCACGCCCTCGACCCGGATCTCGATCAGCCCGCCGAGCGTGTCTCCGGCCACCTGGCAGCGGTCGATGAGGTCCTTGATCTCGGCGTCGCGATCGGGGTCGAGCGTGTAGAGGATGCCGCGGTCGCGGAGCGATCGCTGCTGGTCGAGCGTGCCGGGCAGCGGCGGGATCCGCAACGGGCCGACCTGGACCACGTAGCCCAGCACCGTGATGCCCAGCGTCCCGAGCAAGTGCTTGGCCACCGCGCCGGCGGCGACCCGAGCGGTGGTTTCCCGCGCGCTGGCCCGCTCCAGGATCGCCCGAACCGAAGTCAGGTACTTGATCGAACCGCTCAGGTCGCCGTGGCCGGGCCGAGGCCGCGCGAGGTCCTCCATCTGGTCGATCTTGTAGTCCTTGTTGGGAATCAGCAGGGCGATGGGGCTGCCCAACGTCATGCCCCGCCAGACGCCGCTGAGGATGTCGACGTGATCGGTCTCGATCTGCTGCCGGCCGCCCCGGCCGTA
>JBEKCP010000182.1:0-9614 GCA_050014815.1 Thermoguttaceae bacterium
AGAGACCGTCGAGGACCTGCTGGCCGAGCCCAACGGCGGCTGTTGGCGGATCACCGGCGTCCGCGTGGCCGACGGCACCGTCTACCGCGCCGGCGCGGTGGTCCTGTCGGCCGGCACGTTCATGCGCGGCCTGTTGCACGTCGGCGAGGCCACCATGCCGGGCGGCCGCATGGGCGAAAGCACCACCGACGGATTGAGCCGCGCACTGGAGCGGCTCGGACTGCGGTTGGCCCGATTCAAGACCGGCACGCCTCCCCGACTCAATGGCCGAACGATCGACTATGAAGAGGTCGAACTGCAGCCCGGCGATGAGCATCCCGAGCCCTTCTCGTTCCTCACCGACGAAATCCGGCAACCGCAACTACCCTGCTGGGTCACGTACACGACGCCCGCGGTCCACGAGTTGATCCGGGCGAACCTTCACCGGGCGCCGATGTATACCGGACAGATCCAGTCGGCCGGGCCGCGCTACTGCCCCTCGATAGAGACCAAGGTCGTCCGCTTCGCCGACCGGCCGCGGCACCAGTTGTTCATCGAGCCGGAAGGCCGCCATACCCACGAGGTCTACCTGAACGGCCTTTCGACCAGCCTGCCCCGCGATGTCCAGGAGGCCATGGTGCGGCGGATTCCGGGCCTCGCCCACGTAGAGATCCTCCGCTGGGGCTATGCCATCGAGTACGATTACGTCCCGCCGGATCAGCTCCAGCCGTCGCTGGAGACCAGGTCGGTCGCCGGGCTGTTCCTCGCCGGCCAGGTGAACGGCACCACCGGCTACGAGGAGGCGGCCGGACAGGGGCTTCTGGCCGGGGTCAACGCCGCGCTGGGACTCCAAGGGAAGGAGCCCCTGGTGCTCCGCCGCGACGAAGCCTACCTGGGCGTCATGATCGACGACCTCGTGAGCCGCAGCGTCGACGAACCCTACCGCATGTTCACCAGCCGCGCCGAGTACCGACTGTTGCTGCGCGGCGACAACGCCGACCGCCGACTGACCCCGCTGGGACAGCGGCTCGGCCTGATAAGCCCCCACCGATGGGATAGCTTGCAGGCCAAACTGGCCCAGATCGCCGAGGTAACGCAACTCCTCGATGCCACGCGGGTTGAGGGGCTTTCGCTGGCCCAGAGGCTCCGGCGAACGGAGGTCGCCTGGGAGGACGTGGCAAGACATCTCCCGACGCCCCAGCACGTTTCGGACGAGGTCGCAAGGCAAATCACCTACGACGCCAAGTACTCCGGTTACGCAGCCCGGCAACAAGTCCAGATCGAGCGGCACCGGCGTCTGGCCTCGCGAGTCGTCCCGGCGGACCTGGATTTTGGATCGATCGAGCACCTGCGGGCGGAGGCCCGTGAGAAGTTCGCTCGGAACCGCCCTAAGGATCTCTATCATGCCAGTCTAATTAGTGGTATAACTCCAGCCGATATGGTTATTTTGCTCGCCCACATCGATCACCCCATACGGAGGGGGCGTAAGACGGTCGAGAGTAATGGCCTGAAAGGTCAAGACTTATATTGACACACTCGGGAAGATAGCTATAATTGCGTCAATTGGCAACTTCGGTAATGTCGGCAGTACCGGATAAGATTGCCGTTTGCATTGGCTTCGGGGTGTGAAGAGTTTGCGGATATGGCGAGTTTGAGGCGGGTTGCCGCCTCCTGACACGGAGGACTAGAAACCCTCGGCATTGATGCCGGCGCCCCTGCGAGGGTTTCGCTGAAACTGGCCGGACCACCCGGCCGGACAGAGGGATGGTGAAAATGAAAACGGTGTTCACGACCGGCGAGGCGGCGAAGATTTGCAAGGTCAGCCAACAGACCATCATCCGCTGCTTCGACTCGGGACAGCTCAAGGGGTTTCGTGTTCCGGGTAGCCGCTTTCGCCGCATTCCCCGCGAGCAACTCTTCATGTTCATGCGGGACAACGGCATCCCCACCGATGCCCTGGAAAGCGGCAAGCGCAAGGTCCTCATCGTGGACGACGACGTGGAACTGGTCGAGCTCATCAGCGACGTGCTGGAGCGCGACGGCCGCTTCGAAACCCGCAGCGTCAACAACGGCTTCGACGCCGGCATGATGGTCAAGGAGTACCACCCGGACCTCATCGTGCTCGACGTCATGCTGCCGGACATCAACGGCAAGGAGGTCTGCCAGCGGGTCCGCAGCGACAAGACGATGGACGACGTCCGCATCATCTGCATCTCGGGAATGGTGGAGGAAGACAAGGTCGGCGAGCTTCGCGCCGCCGGGGCCAACGACTTCCTGCACAAGCCGTTCGAGGTCGAGAAGCTCCTGGAGCGGATGTGCTACCACCTGGACATCGAGACGGTTAGCGCGTAGCAGCCCGTTGAAGAACGCGGCGTGCCACTGCTCGCAGAAGCAGTGCTTTGAGGTCGTGGAAAGACACTGCTTGCAAGCCGGGCACCATGCGCAGCATGGTCGTGGCGCACGATACCCGCTGTCAGTGAGTCCTCCAAAGGGCTGCCGGTCGGATGCGCTACTTGCCTTCCCTGGTTGCGGACAATCGGCGATGGGACTTGCCCATGGCCGATGCGTCGGCGGTGGCCCTGGGGGGGCTTCTCGTGGCCGGCGATCCTGCGGGGACGGCGTGGGCCGAGGTTCTCTCGGGCGATCCGCCGCTGAGCCTGTGGGTGGCCCTTGCGGCGGACCGTGCCGGCGCGGCCCCGCTGGCCGGCATCGCGGAACTGGCCCGATGGTTCGCCGCGCATGCCTTGGAGATCCTCCGCTGGGGGCCGGCGGATCCTCCCTTGCACCGGCAGCCGGAAGCAGTCCTGGGGGCGCGGGTAGCCACGGCGGTCGCGACCGCCCACGCAGCCGCCCAGTTCGCAGCGCCCGAGGGAAGTGAGGCACGCGATCGGGCGATGTTGCTGGGGCTCCTCTATGAGACGGCCGGCTGGCTGGCCGATTCGGAAGTCACACTCTCGGGCCAGCCCGGCCCAGTGCCATCCTGGACTCCGCCCCATTGGCCCGCGCCCGACGTGGTCGTCCGCGCGGCTCAGGCCGTCCTCAACGAAGCGGACGTCGATCTGGATGTCTGCCGCCGCCGGGGCGAGGAGGCCCGGGAGCGATGGCTCGCGCCGGCCGGCCCCGCCGCCGAGTGGCTGCCGGCCCTGGCCGGATCGCTCGCGCGGCTGGCCCGCCTGGAAACCCGCTTCGACGAAACGCTCCAGACCGAAAAGCTCCAGTCGCTGGCCGAGTTCGCCGCGGGGGCGGGCCACGAGATCAACAACCCGCTGGCCGTCATCGCCGGCCGCGCCCAACTGTTCCTCCGCGAGGAAACCGATCCGGAGCGGCGGCGGGCGCTGGCCCTGATCAATGCCCAGGCCATGCGGATCTACGAGATGATCGCCGACATGCGGCTCTTTGCCCGCCCTCCGCGGCCCGAGCCCCAGCGCATCGAGCTGACAGCGATGGTGGATCGCGTGCTGGCTGAGTTGCGGCCTTGGGCCGAGTCGCAAGAGACCTCGCTTGTACTCAGCGGCAGGCCGGAGCCCGTCGAGATCAGCGCCGATCCGGTCCAGTTGGCGGTGGTCCTGAAAGCCGTGGTGCAGAACGCGCTGGAGGCCCTGGGGCACGGCGGGCACGTCGAGGTGGCCCTGCGGCACGGCGCCGGCGAGGTCGAGATTTCCGTGGCCGACGACGGCCCCGGCATCACGCCCGGCGAGCGACGCCACCTCTTCGATCCTTTCTATTCAGCCCGGCAGGCCGGCCGCGGGCTGGGCATGGGCCTGGCCAAGTGCTGGCGGATCGTCACCAACCACGGCGGCCGGATCGAGGTCGAGAGCACTCCCGGCCGCGGCGCCACTTTCACCATCCGGCTACCGGAGGTTCAGCCGAATCCGGTGTTCATGCAATTCCTGACGGAGTGGGAGCAAGTATTGAAAGAGCCCTCGCGACGGAAGGCGGACAGCAGCCGGGACGGAGCGCGGTGACAGGCAGCGGGTGGAGCATACGCCAGCCAGGTTGCTGTTCCCTAGCGTCGAGCACACTGCGCCCCTATGCCGTGCCCATGAATAATCCGGGCTCCTCATCCCAGGCGTAGAACGCCTGGGCTAGAGAAAATGCCTGTTCCCCACGTTCTGCCCCCAGCATTCAGCGACCTCTGGCCGCACCTCACGGCTTCGTTTTGGGGTATCGCCCTCCCGACGCTCGTACCCAAAGCATCCACCATTCCCAACTTGCATCACAGCGCAACCGGCTCCCACCTGACCCACGTCCGCTTGCGTTGCAAGCCGATCTTCGTAGAATAGTGGGTCTTCAGTCGCGAATGTCGGGAGCGGCGCTCTTAGCTCAGTTGGTAGAGCGTCTGACTCTTAACCGAGAAATGGGCAGTTTGGAGAAGCTGCGGATTCCCCGGTAAAACGCCATAAACTCTTGCCATTCTGGCACTTCGACGCGGCAATCCTCAAGTTCGCAAAGCCCTGGAAAGCCCCCTCTACGGTATTAAACGGGTGTCAGTGACACCCGATATTCGGCCGGTCTTTCATCGCCCCCCGGGCTCCTCGAACCGGTGACCGGGCGGCAGCGCACCGGGTTCCAGCGCCGGCCGACCCGGCAGGGTCGGCCGCTTGCTGCCCCGTGTCAGAAGGGGTAGGATGGCAGGCGCGCCGGATCGAGTGTGAAGATGCGAGAGCCCCCGGTGGTATTGCTCCGTGGAATGCGGCAAGAAACAGACGATCGAGCTGATAAACAACGCGGAACACGAGTTTCGAGACTGTTGGCAAACGCTCGTCGATCTTCTGCACGGGGCACCGAGTTCCAACACCGTGGAGAAGATTGTCCGCTTTCAGCCCAAGCTAGGCGGGGCGCTGATAAAGCTGGAGGAAGGGTACAGGCAAATCCATGCCGAGAAGAGGTCTCTTGTCTCTCGCAAATCCATACTGTCGCCCGGGTGGTTCAGGCGGAGAATGGCCTCGCTGTCAACGTACCAGAATGCTATCGAAAGCACAATCGCAGTCGGTAAGTCCGTGGGCGATGCGTTCGCATGGCCTTTCTACTCCCGTGAACGTGAGTACCTATTGAAACATCTTGATCGACCTAGCTCTCTCCATGTTCCCGCCGGGATCGGTGGCATGGGTGAACTGGCAGTCGTCGGGATGGTTTCGCCCTTCGAGAACCACTTCCTTCTGCATCATGGCATAACAAACTTCTTGACACTGGGGGATGTCAGCGTTTTCGACCTCACGAACATGAGCCTCACAGCGGTCGGTGAGATCAAGACTCGCCAGGTCAGTGCCGAGCAGTTCGTAAGCAGCTTGACAATGATCGGACCGAAACGCGACGCCGCGCCGCGGCCCATCCAGTTCCCGAGGAAGGGCGAGGTGCCAAAGGTCGATCTCCCCCCGCAGGCACAGGACCGATTGCGGCGGCAATTGCACGCAATGTCTCAATCCTTCGATCCGTCTATGGTCCCGCAACTTCCCGGAAAGGCGCACTGCGAAACAGAAACCTGTTTTGAGGTCCTCGGCGTGTTGGCAGGAGAGTTGAGGAGGTCTCGAATTGCCTGTAGGCAGGCCGGAAAACACTTGGCCCTGCTTGCATATCGTGATGGACGCAAAAGTCTCGGATCGAGGCTTCTCCGCGAATCTCGCACCGATATCAAGCAGAAGATGGTGGGTGTGCCCAACGTCGTCCTGGGCATTTTTGACAAAGCGTCGGAGGACAACGCGCTATTCGTAGATGGCGTCCATTGGACGCTTAATCTCCGTGCTCGGGTAATCCGCGGTGTCCCGCCATTTCCCTGCTGGCCAGTTGACATGGAACTCCGCAGGCAGGTAATCTTTCACGAGACGGCTCTGATGTCCATGTTCAACCCGGCCGGTCTCACTCACCTGCTAAGGGGTGCAGGCTACTCGGTTGAGATGAGGCAACAGAAATTAGCGGTTTCGAGGGACATCGGCGGGAAGAAAGCTCATATAGATTCCTTCGGCTACTTCATTACTCTCTTGAAGTTGGGCTTGCTGACTGAAGAAGCAGTCTTGGAGGTCGTCGAGGAGACGATCGCTGCGATCAAGAAGGCTGACGTTAGGCCATATACGAAGGTCAGCATGAACATACAGTTGGACCTTGGCGGGGGAGGAAGCCGAGGGGCAGTGGCAACTGGTCCGCCCTCCCCGGTGCTCATGGAAGACAAGAAATGACGGAAGCCGCGAAGAAGCGAGCGCCACGCAATCGCACGCTCACGGTAAGCCCCGACGACCGCCCGCGATTGCTGTCACAACTGATCGCTCAGCGTCCGGCCACCGCGCCCGATACGCCGGCCGAAGGGACGATACTTGGCGATTTTCGGGATTGGGTCGGCCTGCTTCCGCCGAGCCACGTTGACCTGCTCTTCTTGGACCCGCCCTACAATCTTGACAAGGAGTTCAACGGCAAGCGGTTTTCGCGGAAGGGCGTTGGCGAGTACACTGCATGGCTGGAGGAGATTATCTCCCTTCTGGTCCCGCTGCTGAAACCGACCGCCACGGTCTACATCTGCGGGGACTGGCTCACATCCATCTCGATTTTCTCCGCTGCCGCAAACCACCTGATTGTAAGAAACCGAATATCGTGGGAACGTGAGAAAGGGCGGGGGGCCAAACGGAATTGGAAGGGCGCGAGTGAAGATATCTGGTATTGCACGGTGTCGGAAGAATATACGTTCAACGTCGAGGCGGTCAAACTGCGGAGGAAGGTGCTAGCGCCGTACACGGACCATAACGGCTCCCCGAAGGACTGGGTGAAATCTGCCAGCGGCGGATACCGCGACACCCACCCGTCCAATTTCTGGACCGACATCACGATTCCGTTCTGGTCGATGCCGGAGAACACCGACCATCCCACTCAGAAGAGCGAAAAGCTGCTTGCGAAGCTCATCCTCGCCAGCACAAACCCGGGCGACTTCGTGCTGGACCCTTTCCTCGGCAGCGGGACAACTTCGGTCGTGGCAAAGAAATTGGGGCGGCGCTTCTTGGGAATTGAGCGCGACGAAACCTACGCCCTGCTTGCCGCCAAGCGGCTTGAGGCGGCAGAGAACGAAAGGGGAATCCAGGGGTTCTCCGATGGCGTCTTCTGGGAACGAAACACGCTCGCATTGCAGCGGAACGCGGCGAAATCCGGCCGAGCCACCCGGCTCTTTTTTTGACCAGACTACCCATTTTGTGCCGGAACCGGCATTGTTGTGGGGCTAGCATTCGGTTACAGTCCGCCTCGTCATGGAAGACGAGAACCAAGCCGGCACCAACCCGCTGTCGCAACTTGTGGCGTTCCTGCGCCAGTATGCCCGGGAGCATCCAGGTTGCACAAAGGACGCCCTCGCCAAAGCCACGGCCGCTCGTTTCGGCCTGACAAGGGAACGGTCGGTCTACACCGGGCGTGATTTCTCGGTTCGCTTCTCGACGGCAAGCGGGGCTTCCTTCTCGAATGTCGTAATCTCTTTGTCGGCACTCAAGAAGTATGACCACCTGCCTTTCGTCGTTTGCGTTGTGCGCCCGAACGGCGTGCAGCCGCTCCTTGCGAACGCTACCCTTCTGAAGAAAGTCAGCCATAGCTCCCACCAACTCAGAATCGACAACGTCCGCGGCAGCATCCTTGGGCACGACATACTCCGCGACTACGAGGACGTCGAAAACACGCCTGAGAATTTCGACGCTCTCTTCGCCATGCACCAGGAATTCACCTGGGCGGAGAACTTGGCGCGGATTGTCGAGCGAACCAACGCCATCGCCCCGACAGGAGTCCGGTTCGAGCCGAGCGCGGACGAGCGACGCAGAATAATGGATTCCGCCAAGCTTGCGCACGCAATTGTGGGCAGCCCAGAGTACCTTCAACTCGAACGCGAGCTGTCACAAATGGTACAGGCGCAACGCGCAGCGATCCTGGAGGCCGCGCAGACTGATAACATCAACGAACGCGGCAATCGGATCGAGCAGATAATCACTGAGGCCGAGAACGTCCACACCCTTCAGGACTTGACGCGGACGCTCGCTTCCGGCCACGAAATACGAATCGACATCAAGACCAAACTGTTTGGTCTGGCGTCGAGTCCGAAGGCGTACAACATTGACAAGGCCCTGCGCGCCCTCGCACGAGGCAATGCTGTGCTTGGCTTCTTCTTCGTGGGTATAGAGCGGGACAGTGGGCAAATCTCCACTCGCCTTGTGTCGGTGCTTGATCGCGCGATTCTCGGAGCTACACGCATCCAATTCCACTGGGCCGGTCGAAACTCGCGCGGCGTAACCCAGTTGACGGGTGACCTGGCAAGCATCTTCGACGCGGCATACCGCGGCTCTGTCGATATTGCGGAAGCCGAAGCCTTCCTTGATCGCCTGATCGAGTTGAGAGCGACGCCCTCCGTGTAAATCCGCCGCTCCCGGGTTAGAGCGCCTGATCCAGCGTCAGATGCGCTGCGACCTCAACCGTCAGGGTGCTCCCTGGCTTGATGGCATCTACGGTCGCCCAACTCCCTCAAAGCAAGCAAGTTAAAGCAATCAACGTGCCCCTTGGAAGTCCGGCGGTCGCATGATATAATCACCAGCCGAACGCCGTCCACGGTACCGCTTGGCGGCAAGCGGGTGTCAGAACGGGTGTCAGTGTGGAAACGTCTGCTTCCGTCGCAACTAAAGTGGAATCCATAAGTCAAGTAACGGCATAGACTTACGCCCTCTTAGCTCAGTTGGTAGAGCGTCTGACTCTTAATCAGAAAGTCGAAGGTTCGAGTCCTTCAGGGGGCACTACTTAAAGCCTTGCGTGACAACGAGTTACGCAAGGCTTCTCTTATGCCCCGAAAGTTGTGGACAGCGCAGGGGCTACCCAGGGGCTACCTCTGAGATAAAGAATGATGGCCTCAGAGCACAGTTGGTAGCCCGGATTTTCGAGCCGCCGCTGCCGGTCAAACGGGGTGAAGCCGGTTCGGCGACTCTCCCTTTGCACCCCGACGCGCCCAACGCGCGCCGGAGGCCCGATCCAGGACCAAGACGACCCGGACGCCGTCCCCCGGCAATCTGAACCGGCTGCTTCGGCGCGGAGCATCGGTGCGCCCCGAATGACCGACGGCCCCGTCTTGCTTCAAGTCGGTGTGGGCTTCTGGCCGAGTCCCAGTCCGCTTCCACGTCGTAGCGCCCCCGTCCCGAACCGCTCCTTGATCTCGTCGGCCACGGCGTCCACCCGGCTCTGCTTCTCCCTCTCCTCGGCGTCGAACAGCATCCCCTGGACCGGGCCCGTGTCGTCCAGGCCGCTCACGCCCATACCCAGCAGCCGAACCGGCAGGTGCCCGGCCGGGAGCCGCTGACCAAGCAACTCGCTGGCGGCCCGCCACAACTCCTGCGTGATGTCCGTGGGCTCCGGCAGCGTTTGGGAGCGGGTGATGAGGGAGAAGTCGGCGAAGCGGACCTTGAGCTGGACCGTCCGGCTCCGCAGCCCGTGCCGCCGCAATCGGCACCCCACCTGCTCGGTCAGGTCCACCAGCCAAGCCCGCAGCACCTCCATGTCGCTGATGTCGTGCTCGAACGTGGTCTCGTGCGAGATCGACTTGGCCTCCCGTTCGGGCACCACCGGCCGGTCGTCGCGGCCGTGGGCCAGGTTCCACAGGTGCTCGCCGCTGTTGCCGAAGCGGGCCTGGAACG
>JBEKCP010000183.1:0-9577 GCA_050014815.1 Thermoguttaceae bacterium
GTACGTCTCGGCCCGCGCGGGCAGCGCCTCGAACGTCTTCGCCCTGCGGTCCACGTTGAACATCAGCCCCAGGGGCGCCCCCGGCCGCATCGCATCCACCAGCCATACGACCCGCCGTTTGCCCGCCTCCCCTTCGGGCGCCTCGACGGTCGCCTTGCCTTCGGCCTTGCGCAGACCGTACGCGACGGCATAGGTCCCGCCTTTGTCCAGCGTCACGTTCAACTCGATCTTCTCGGTGGCGGCGTCGGTCTGGATTTGCATGGGGCCGCTCAGCCGGCCGCCCTCCACCTTCAGAGCGTGCTCCTTGATCCGGCACGTTGCGCGGGGGTCGCCGACGATCGCCGCCGCCTGCTCCCGGAGCTGCCCGCCCTCGACAGCGAACATCAGCACGACATCCCTGGGGCCCGAGAGCGCCTGCTGGAGGGTGCAGTCGTAAAACTTCCGTTCGGCGGCAGAGCCTGGCCAGGCCGATAACGAGAACGTTAGTCCCAAGAGCAACATGAGGCCGCGGGGTTGCCCGCAGCCAAGACCTCGGCGGCGCGACGCGCCAGCGCGATCCTCCTGGAAGTGTGGTCCGATCAACAGAGACACTACAACAGTTCTGAACATGTTCGGATTCCTGGATATGCGGTGGGGTGGGGTGGGGTGGGCTGGGCTGGGGGCGGGACGGCGGCGCTGCGCCGCTCCATCCAACATATATGGCGGACAATCATTTGTCAACGCGCACAACCCGAACCGCAGGGTCCGCTTCGTACCAAAGGACTGCGTAGTCATAGCCCCCACGGTTCGCGGATTGTGCGGGTCAACTTGCCGGTTGACCAACTTCACAGGCCACGCGGAAACCGACGTTGAATACGCCGGACCATGCCGGGTACGCCAGTCGAAACGCCGAGCGGGCGCGGAGAGGGCGGTCCTGAAACGATCCGCCGCGCACCACCCGCTCGGTTTCGGCGGCTGCGTCGTTGCGGCCGCCGTCGTCGCGGTAGGGATAGGGCCGGTAGCGCGAGCGCGTCCATTCGGCCGCATTGCCGTGCATGTCGTGCAGGCCCCAGGCATTGGGAGCGTACTTGCCCACCGGTGCAGTGACGCATGCCCCGTCGTCAACGGCGGCGATCTTCGGCATCCAATCGAACGATTGGCCGTTGGCCAACACCAGCCGCTTGTCGGCCAGGTTCGCCAACGTGCCGAAATCCGCATCGACCTTGCCGTACGACATCGCCTCCGCGCTTCCGCCGCGGCAGGCCCATTCCCATTGCGCCTCCGTCGGCAGCGAGAACCGCCTGCCCGTCCGATCCGACAGCCAGCGGCAGAACTGCATTGCCCTGGTCCACGGCACGCGGACGACGGGTTGCTTCGGCTGATTCACCGGCAGGCCGCGGACCGTGATGTCCTTGCCGAAAATACTGATGTATCGGCTGTCGTGCCGCGGGTCGAACAGCGCGTATTGCTCGTTGGTCACCTCGAACTTGCCCATCCAGAAGGGCCGCTCGATTCGCACTCGGGAGACGGGCCGCTCATCATCGCAGCCGGCCGGGTCGCCCATGAGGAACTCGCCCGCCGGAATCAGCACCAGTTCCACCGCCAATCCGTCGCCCAGATCGAACTTCAATTCCGTCTGCCCGGCGATGCCGTTCTCCAAGCCGGCGGCGGCATCCTGCTGACGTCTTTTCGCTTCATCGCCGCCGAAAGGCCAACCGGGGACCTTGACGTCCGCCGACGCCGTTGCGGCCCGCGACGGCGGCAGGAGCGGCTGGACGGGCTCGCCGGAAAGCGGCGGGAGCAACTCCGGGTCATCGTCCAGGTTCGCAAACAACTTGGCATATTCCCGGCGGTACTTCACGGCGTCCGGTTTCGCGCCGACGTACTCGCCCCAGTTGCCGTGGTACGGGACGTTCAGATCGATCCATGTGACCAGGCGGTCCCATGCCTCGGCGTCCAGCTCGACGCCGTGATGCCCCTTCTTGAGCATCTGCACCAGTTCGCTCGTGTCGGCATGATATTCCAGCGGCGGCAACAAGTGGTAGTCGCTCTCCGCCCCGGGACGACGCACATAGCGATGGATGATTTCGTAGGCGATGCTGCGGTTGAGGGGCCACTTGTGCCAACTACCGCACCCGCAATTGGCTGGGTGAACGATGCCCAGCGCCGGGTCGCGGCAATCCGGCGTTGCAAGCCGGCCGCCGCGAAGGTCGATCATCGGCCGGCCGTCAGGCCGGGGCTGGTCGTTATGGCAACCTACGCAGAACTTGTCGAGCACGGGCTGGACCTCGCGCTCGAAACTGAACCCCCGCGCCGGGCCGCGCCAGGGCGCGATGGGCGACGGCGGCTCCTTCAAGGCGGCGACACTCCGGATGGGCAAAGTCTCGGCCCGCCGCTCGTGGCAGCCCACGCAACTGACGTGCTCGCCCGGCATCGCCGTGAACCAGCTCCGCATCAACTGCAGGGCCTTGCCTTGGCCGTCCAGCGGCTGGACCGAGATCGGCGTATTGGCAGGCACCGTGAAATAGGCCGAACCGTCCTCGTGGACCGGCACGGTGCCCAAGATGCGCTTTACGTCCCAGCCGCCGTCGGTTCCTACGGCCCCATGCCCGCCGGTGCCGTGGTACCCGTAATGATAGGCGAATACGCGCAACTGTTTGACGGCGCCCCGCGGCACGCCCGCAAGTCCCGGACCCGCGTAGACATCGCTCAGCGCCACCGTGGCGTCCTTGCGGTCGAGCCGCACGCGGTCGGGGATGACCGGCGGCAACGGCCGCTTCCGCAGCGGCATCGGGTGCAGCAATGCCGATCCCGGCACGCTGAAAACCGGCACGATGTTGTCGAAGATGTCCACGAGGCACAGCGTCCAGGGAGCGGCCGGGCTTAGTTTGCAGGCGACGAGAAAGTACTTGCCCGCGCCACGCCCGGCTCCCGGCTCGCCAAGCGGGAAGGGGTGCAGGAACTTCGGCCAGCTCCCGTCGACCAGTTGGTCGCGGATGATTGGTTCCACCTTCTTGCCGAACCCTGGTATCCGCTGTACGACTCCGTCCGCCTCGGCCTGGCCCTTGGCGGCGTCGAACAGCACCAGCTCGCCGGCACGCGCGCTGCCGTGGTGCCCTCCGACCACGCCCACCAACAGCGAGGGATGCCCGGGAATCGGCCGGGCGTCGAACACGGCGTTGGGCCAGTAGGAGTTGCTGCCGTAATAGGCCGTTTGCCGAGAGCCGTCGGGATTCATCGTAAACAAGAGCCGCGTGAAGAAGTGCGGCGTGTCGGTGTATTCCCAACGCTGGTAAAGCACCTTCCCGTCGTTCATCACCGCGGGGCACCAGTTGTGGTCCTGGTCGAAGCAGAGTTGGCGCACCTGCCCAGTTGTGCGATCCAGCAGGTACAACTGCGCCGCCGAGTGCGACGCGGAACGGCCCCAACAAGGACAATCATTTTGCGCGGCAGTGGAAGAAAAGATGACGCGGCCGTCCGGCAGGTAGCAGCCGTCGTAGGAGTCCACGCCCGGCAACTCTTCGGTCACTTGGCGCGGCTCCCCGCTCGCCTGTCCGGTCGCGGGATCCAGCACCAACTCATAGACGTTCCAGGGGCCCGCGCCCTTGCGACTGGGCATTGTGAACAACAGCCGGTCGGCGTTCCAGTGCAGGTCGAGGTCGCCGACGTACTCGCGGTCCACGGGACGAAACACGGTCGTCAGGCTCCCTTGAGGGCCGACGGGCGATAAGAGGACGATCTCGTTGCCGTAGCCGGTCTTGCGGATGTCGGTCTTTCCGCCCCAGTTGGGCGTCAATCCGAGGTCGCCCTTCACCTCGCGCCGCACCAGCAAGAACTTGTCGAAGTTAAGCAGCGGATTGGCCAGCAGGGCCTCGCTGGCCAATGCCTCGATCGCCAGGGTGTTGGCATCACTATCGTTTTTCTCCAAAGCCGCGAGCCGCGCCAGGTACTGGCCGCCGTTGGGATACCGCGGACCGAAAGTGGCGATCAGGTCCTCGATCGCCAGTCGCAGGGCCTTGAGACTCGCGCCTGGGCCCGCCGGCGCGGCGGCCTTGCCTCGATTCGCTTTCTCGGCGGCAAGCACAAGCGGCGCGCTGCCGGCAACCAACAGGGCCCAACTTGCCAAGAATACCGTCCACCGCACGATCTGCTGCGGCCGAAAGCGGCCGGGGTTGTGAATCATCGCAATGCTCCCTTTCTACCAGCACCACGGCTCGCGCGCGGCGCGGCTGCGCATCCGGTTGGCCACATCGTCATCGACAAACGCCTCGATGGCCGGGTCCCATTTGAGCGGACGGCGCAGGCACACGCAGAGGTTGGCTATGTGGCAGGCCGTGGTCGCGCGGTGCGCTACCTCGGCATTGCACACCGGCTGCTTGCGCGATCTGATGCACTTGAGAAACACCTGAATATGGTTGCCGGCGGGTTGGCCTCTCTGGCGGCTCCCCGTGTAGTCTCCGGCCAACGACGACGGATCCGACACCAGGTTGGTGTTATCACCCACGACAATCCAGCCTTCGGTTCCTTCAAATCGGGCCTTGAGGACGTCTCCGCCCAGTCCCTCTTGAAACACCAACTTCACTCCGTTGGCGTACGTGGTGACGACCTGGCCCGGCTTGGTTTGCTCACATTCGACGGGACCGCTCATCTCCGAGTTGTTGGCGGCCTGCGCCAGGTCGGCCTGGTGGGCTCCCCAGTCGGTGATGCCGCCGCCGCCGAGATCGGGAACGTGGCTCCAACCGCCCAACCCGCCGATGTACGCGGAGTTGTAAGGGCGCCATGGGACCGGTCCCAGCCACAGGTCCCAATCGACGATCTCCCGGTCAGGCTCGGGCTGAGGCGGCCGGGGCTGGAAGGCGCCGAGGTTGGGAACGAAACCGGGCGTATACGCATAGACGGCCTGGAGCCGCCCCAGCTTCCCGCTCCGCGCCACTTCCACGGCGTAGGCATAGCGCGGGTCGCTCCGCCGCTGGGTTCCGCACTGGTACACGCGGGCGTGACGGCGCATCGTATCGGCCACCGCCCGGCCCTCGGCGATCGTCAAGGACATCGGCTTCTCGCAGTACACGTCCTTGCCGGCCCGCGCCGCCATAATCGAGGCCAGCGCGTGCCAGCGGTCGCCCGTGGCGATCATCACGGCGTCGATGTCCTTGCGGGCCAGCAAGTCGCGGAGATCGCGGTAGGCCGTGCAGTCGCTGGTGCCGTACTTCCCGTTCACCGCTCCCTTGGCCGACTCGCGCCGCTGGGCTTGGACGTCGCAGACGGCAACCATTTGCACCTCGGACTCGGCCAGAAAACTCCGCATTAACCCTTGGCCCATCGCGCGGCCGCCCAGTCCGATGGCGCCCATCACGATCCGCTCGCTGGCCGGGGGTCGATCCTCGGACCCCAGGGCCGCGGAGGTAACGACAAACGGGGCCGCGGCCGCCACGGTGCTTCCGGCCAAAAAGCGGCGACGTGTCATCATGCGATTGGTCACGATCGTTCTCCCGTTACTCCTCGATTCGATACAAATGCGTTTGATTACGGTTCCAAGGGTGTGACCCGGCGAACCTGAAACAGAACTTCGTCGCTTTGTCCGACTCGTAGGCCATGAGGCATCCCCGATTGACGGTTCACGGCGCTGCAGACCTCTGCGGTGGATCGGCCTCAATCAGTTTCAGCGAGTCCTTGATCGCTACCTGCAACGGCCTGTCATCCGTTTTCGCCAGGAGGTCCTTCAGCGGGGGCACCGCTGCCTTCGCCGGCGGGCCGATTTTTCCCAAGGCCACTGCCGCACGGCCGGCGGGACGCGGCGAGTAGACGTCCAACATGCGGATCAGCAGCGGAACGATCCGCTCTCCTTTTGCCGCAACCGCCTCGGCGTTGGCGGCAATCTGCGCGGTTGGACAGGTGCGCAGATTCTGTACCAGGACAAGCAGCTCCAGGTCCGGGGCGGTGGGATCGATCTTGCTCATTGCCGCGACGAGTCCCGCCTGAGTGACAGGGTCGGCCTCCCGCGCCGTCTGGAACATGGCCGGCATCGCTTCCACCGACGCAGGGCCGATCGCTCCCAGCGCCCGCATGACCCGCAACCGCAACGAGGCGTCCGGCGACTGGAGCAAAGGCAGAAGTGCCGGCACCAACTCCTTCCCCTTCTCGCCCAGCAGACCGGCCACCTCGATCCCTTCTTCCCGCCGGACGCCCTGCTCGTCCTCAATGACCTTCCGGATCGACGCAGTGACCGCCGTGCCGATACGGCCGAGGGCTTGTGCCGCGTTCGTGCGGACCTCGGGCACAGAGTCGCCCAGTGCTTCCATCAGAGGTGCAATCGTTTTCTCGTCGCCGCGTCTCCCCAACAACGTGGCGGCGCCCTGGCGAACCAGACTCTTCTCCGACTGCAATGCCTGTACGGCCGCCGGCACCACCTCGGGACCCGCAGCGGCCAGGGCGTCGGTCGCCGCCAGGCGGATGTCCATATGCTGATCGCCCAACATTTGGATCAGCGGTCCCACGGACTCGCGGGCCGGCATTTTCGCGAAGAACTGCACTGCGCACAGCCGGGCGGGCGCATTTTGCGATGCCAGAGCTTGCACCATGACCGGCACCGCCTTGCTGCCAGACTGGATTAACGCCGCCAGCGCCCTCGCGCGGACCCGCTCGCACGGATCGGCCAGCGCGGCAACGAGCCCCGACATGGCCGAAGCCGGCGGTTGCTTTGCCAACTGAACCACCGCTTCCAGCCGCGCCGCCTCGTCCGGCAACGGCGGCGCTTTCGCGGACGAGAGTCGCAGGTCGTACACCCGCATCCGGTCGCGAACCCGCACGAAGAGCCTGCCGTAGGCGACCTGCGGGCGGACGAAGAAGCCCGCGCCCCACTTGTCCGCCGTCTGCCCTTCGGTCATGTCGGGCAGATTCAGGGTTCCGTGAATGGCAAGTTTTGGCGAGGCCTCAATAAGCTGCACTGCCTCCGGATGGTTCGAGACCGCCACGTACAGGCGGCCGTCGGCGTAGGTGAGAAGATGGTGCGAATGGCCGGCCACGGCCAGTACGCCGCGGGCGCCCAACACCGTGCCGGTCTTCAAGTCCTGACACACCAGGGTATTGCCCGGGCTGATGTCCCTTAGCGAGAAAGGCGCATCCGGGTCCTTGCTGTTGCGGGCGTGCCACTGCTTTCGCGTGTCCTCGGGAAACTCCTTGGCCGGCTTGCCCGCCAGCATCAGATCGGGATTCTCGTCGATATCGCGCCAAGTAATGCTCCCGCTGCCGAAGAGGCGGCCGCCCGCCGCGATCACGTTCTCCTGATTCGGGTGGATGCGGCGCTTCTCCCACGCCCGCGCCAGCGAAGAGCCGTCCGCGGCCGGCCGGAACGTGGACCATTCAGGCTCCTTGTAACCGGCAAAGACGAACAGCAGACCATCCGCATGGACCGGCGGGCAGGCCCAGCTATAGATGTAACCGTTGGCGGAGCGTTCCGGGGCATAGCAGCGCTGTTCCCAAAGCACTTTGCCGTTTGTGGGGTCGACGGCCACGAGATCGCCCGTGCAGGGGGCCAGAATGATCTTGCGCTGCCCGCAGCGGATCAGCGAGGCGGAGGACCAACTGATGCCGATCGCCTGCTTTTCGCCTTGGCTGAGCCAGCGCAGCTTGCCCGTTATGGCATCGAGGGCCACCACCAGCGCCCGCGGCTGGCCGGTGACGGCAATCACCATGCCGTCGACCGTCAAGGGAGACTGCATCCAGGCGCCGGCGTAGTAGGGCGTCGGGATCGTCACCGGCCTGATGCCGGCTTCGAGCAGTACTCGGTGCAAATTTGTTTGCCAGAGCAACCGGCCGTTTCCGGCATCATGGCAATAGAGCGATCCTTTGGACTGCATGTAAAGCCGGCCGGAGTCCCAGGCCGGCGTGCTGTCGCAGTTGGTCGGCGGTGCGTCGACGCGCCAGCGCGGCCAGCCGTTCTTAATATCGAGGCATTGCAGGACGTTGCTGTTGCGATCCACGTTGCCCCAGGTGAAGACATTGTCGCCAACCACGAGGATTTCGCCGTAACCCTGGCCGAGGCCGCCGGCTTCCCAGAGCAGCGGGGGACCCTCGGCAGGCCACGTCGGCAGCAGATCGCGTTCATCGGCACAAGCGGTGCGCAGCGGCCCACCGAGAAAGCCGGCCCAATCGCCTGCCTTCAACGTGCCGGTCCGAACCAGTGCCAGGCAGGCCGTCAGCGCCAGCGTCACAGTCATTCCGCATCGAGAGTCGTTGTCCATGTCTCGCTCAAACGCCCCACGGTGCTCGCTTGGGCAATGTCAGAAGGCGATTGGCCTCGTCATCGCCGATGAACTGCCGTTTCTGTCCGTCCCACTTCAGCGGCCGGTCGAGCTCCAGGCCGATGGCTGCCAGCCGCACCACGGTGGCCGAATGGTAGGCCACTTCGATGTTCCGCCAAGGGTCCCGGCGCGTGCGGATCGCCTGTAGCCAGTCCCAGCCGAGGTCCGCGGGGCTGTGCCCTGGGAGCTGATCGACGTCGATCTTCACGTTCCGGAGGTGTTCGGGAACCTCGGTGTGGTACAACTGGAGCACGCCTTCCGTGCCGTGGATCCGGTACTGGCAGGTCTTCTGCCGCATGTACGGATCGTGCAGGATTCTCAGCCCGTTGGGAAAGACGATTTTCAGGCGGGGATCGTCCTTGTCGGGCGGCAGAATCTCGGTCGGGCTGGCGCGTTCCATGTCCATATACCAGAGGAACAGATCGAAGACGTGCGATCCCCATTCGTCGAGCCAGCCGGCGGTGAAATCCGGGCACCAGGCCCAGCCGTAGTGGACGAACTTGCCATTGTACGGCCGCCAAGGGCAAGGGCCTAGCCACAGGTCCCAGTCCAGATCGTCGGGTACGGGCTCCGCGGGCAAGCTGACTTCAGTGGCCGGAGGAATTCCCCGGCTGCCGGTCTCCATGTACCGCACCTGGCCCAGCCGGCCCGAGCGGATCAAAGCGAAATGCCGGCGCGGATCGGTGGTGGTTCCCCATTGCGTGCCGTGCTGGAAGACGCGGCCGTAACGCCGGACGGCCTGGAGGATGGCGTAGTTGTCGGCTACCGACATCGACAAGGGCTTTTCACTGTAGACGTCCTTGCCTGCCTTGCAGGCGTGGACGGCAATCAGCGCGTGCCAATGGGGGACCGTCGCGATCACGACGGCGTCGATGTCGTCTCGTGCCAATAGCTCGCGGAAATCGCGGTATCCCTGGACGGCGCCTGCCCCCGCCCAATTGCGACCTCGATAGGTGCCAATGACCCGCTCTCTGGCCGCGGCCGTCCGCGACTTGAAGACGTCGCACACGGCGAGGACCTGGGCCTCGGGGTTTCCCAGCAACGCCCCCAGGAGCGAGCCTCCGCGGCCGCTCAGCCCGATCACGCCCAGAGTGATCCGCTCGCTGGGCGCGGGACGGGTCTCGTCGCCCAGGGCGCTGGCCGGAACGATCTGCGGCAGGGCGACCGCTGCGACGGGTAAGCGTTCACGGCCTGGGGCCTCGCTCGTCTTTTGGGCGCGCTAGGCCGGAACATGTGCCTGTCTCCCTACCGTGCGGAACTGAATCCACGCTACGCTGCCTTGTCCCCGGCGTAAATGG
>JBEKCP010000184.1:0-9563 GCA_050014815.1 Thermoguttaceae bacterium
CTTCGCCGCCACCAGCAGCGGAATGGCCGCCTGGCTGGTAATGTCGCCGCCCATCTTGACGGCCTCCAGATGCGCCGTCGGCGGCTGGTCCTGGCGGAGCGTGAGGTTGCAAGAGGCGGCCTTGGGGTTCTCAATGCCCTCGGTGTCGCGCAGGGCGATCCGCAAATTCAAGCATGGGCGGTAGGGCTTTGGCGCTCGCACCAGCAGTTGCGCCTCGAAGCGCCGTGGCGACTGCCGGCCGCCGGTCTGGATCCGGCAACTCCCCGCCGGTTCCTGGTCCAGCCATGTCCGCGCCTCGGCAAGGTCCTTGGTCGCCATGCCGGACAAGGCCACGACGCCCTCTTCCGGGACGTCGATGGTCGTCGCGCCGCGGCGCACGGTGCGGGGCGGACGCCGGGTGTAAGGCGGGCTGCGGACTTCGATTTCCAGGTCGCTCAGGTCCGGCGGCTCGACCAGCTCAACCCGGAACTCGCCGGTCCGGTCGTCGTTGCCCGTCACGTAGAAGGTCAGCGGCTCGTTGACCATAGAGAGGGTCTTCGCATAGGTGCGCTGGTCCGGACCGGACGCCGGGACCGTTTCCGCCGATTGCCCCAGCGAAGGAAATCGCATGTGGAAAGTTACCTGTTGCGGGGCCACGCTCGCGGCCTCGGCCGTGACGGTGATCGTCAGCGGATCGCCGCGGACCACGCGGATCGGGTCGTCGGCTGAAACCAGCAGGATCGTTTGCTTGGGATATACGGCCTCGCGCCACAGCAAGTTACGGGCGGCCCAGGGCGCGGCGACATCTCCCGCCGCCCAAGCCAACGCGCCGGTCAGCACCAGCAGCGCGGAGGCGATGCCCAAGATGCTCCACACCGGCCGCGACCGCAGAATGGAGCTGAATCGCAGCCCCAGCGCCGCCTGGTTGGCCTCGCCGGCCACGTGGCGGACGAGCTCCTCCGAGGCGCCGGGCATGCCGCCTTGGCCGCGCTGGAAGTAGACGGCGCTGAGCAGCCGGTCCTCCAACTGCGGATACCCGCGCTCCACCAGCGCCGCCAGGTCGGCCTCAGTGAAGCCGCGGAGCAGGCTGCGGAGCAGACGTTTCCAGACGATCATGGCGACGCCGGCCAGGCACAGGCCATCCAGCAGCAGCCGCGGGGCCAGCGGCAAGTGCTCCTTCGTCAGGCGGTAGAGGCCGTAGTCGACGACCAGGGAAACCCAGGCGGCCAACAGGAGCGCGGCCAGCACCCAGCCCAGGCCGCCAAAGGCCAGGCGCAGCCGCAGATCGGCCCCCAGCCTCCGCAGCCGCGAATGCACGCGAGGATCAACCAGCGGTGGATTGTGTACGGCTGACATAAGGCGTGATTGCTACATCATCTTATACACTTTACGCGATGTCCATTCGGTGAGCAACAGCAGGCCGAACAGCAGCAGCGTCAGCCGGGTGGACCACAAAGGATGCGGCGACTCGCTGGTTACCCGGACTTCGCTCGCCGGGATTCTGCCGGGCAGCGTCTCGATCTCGTCCAGCCGGAGGAAGCGGGATTCGACGCCGGCCAGCTCGCCCAGCGCGTCGAAATCGGCCTCCGGCTTGCGGAACTCGGCCTGGGGCAGCCGCACCTCGATCATGCGTGTCGACACCTCCTCCGCCGACCAGTCGGCCATGCCGGTCTCGTCGCTCTTGACGGTCAGCTCGAAGGTGCCCATGCGCTCGGCGCGGATCGTGCCCGCATAAAGTCCGGGCCGTTGCCGGCTAATCGTCTGCCGCACCGGCTCGCCCCCGTCCCGCCCGCGCATTTCCAGCACCAGGGCCTTGGCCTCCAGCGGGTTGAAGTCGCGGTTGGAGGCTTCGATCCGCACGTCGATGTCGGAGCCGGCGTCGAACGCATCGCCGGCGGTAGTGACCAGGATGCGGCTTTTCTCCAGCCGTCCGGCGGCGAGGAACTCCATGATGTTCGACCAGAGTTGCTCGTAGCGGGCCGCGTCGTCGATCGCCCGCCAGCGCCAGGTGCCGTCGAAACCCAGGTAGAGCACGCGTCCGCGGCCGTAGTACTGGACTGCCGCCAGCGGATCGACCTGATCCTGCCGCCCGCGCGACGTATCTTCCCGCACGGCCAGGGCCACCGCGGCCGGCTTCAGTTTGGCAACGCGTTGCGTGCGGTAGACGCCGGGCATGCGCCGCCACGTGGCGGCGCTGTCGGCGCCGGCCGTCCCCAAGCGGAGGGCGGGATGGGCCTGGCCCTCCGAGGTCAGCTCCACGCGCCAGGTCTGCCGCTCGTCGCCGCGCGGGCCGGCCGCTTCCTCCGGCGCCAACACCACGGGCAACAACGCGCCCAGCGGCTCCAGCGCCCCGTGGCCGCCCAGCGTTCGGGCGGATGATTTGTTCCCCGCCAGGTAGCACAGGCCGCCCTGCTGCTTGCCCACGAACTGGTCCAGCAGTTCCAGAAACCGCTCGTCGAAGCTGCCTGGGACGTGCCGCGGATCGCACAGCACCACCACGTCGTAGTCGGCCAGTTCCTGCCGGCTGGCGGGCAGGGCCGTTCGCTTCATGCCCAGCGAAGCATCCTGGTTGAATCGCGGGTCGGCGTTCTGCTGCCACACGGTCACGGCATAGTGCTCGGCGCTTTTCAGCAGGAAGTCCCGCACGTGCTGGAATTCCCAGGAAGCGCCGCCGGCGACCAGCAGCACCTTCACCTTCTGGTCGGTGACCCGGACCACGGCCGACGCCTGGTTGTCGCTGGCGATGCTGTCCTCGCGGGGCGGGATGATTCGGGCCTGGTACGTGTACGCGCCCACCGCGGGCGCGTCCGTCACCAGCGCCACCTCCTGAAGTCCCGCGGCCGCTCCCGACGCCGGAGGCGTGCCGGGCTCGGGGTCGCCCCCGATCGTCACCTCGGCGCGGACCTGCGTGTCTTCCCAGTCCTCCTGACCCGAACGGCTCCGCCACAACTGGACTTCGGTGGTCGTCCTTGGCATCGAGCGGTGCGTGACCAGGGCCGTGAGCGCAATCTTGCTTCCCGCACGGGCTTCGCGCGGCGCCAGAAGCTGGGTGATCGCCACGTTGCGCGGCGGCACGGGATCGCCGACCGCGACCGAGAACAGCGGCACGCCCCGCTGGCCGGCCATCTGCGCGGCGCCGGCCAGGCGGGCCCTTTCCACGCCCGTGCCTCGGCCGTCGGAGACGATGACGACGGCCGCCAACCGCCGGCCCTCCAGGGCGTTGAGCATCTCTCGGACGGCGCGGCCAAGATCGGTATACCGCCCATCCGCCTTCAGGCTATCCAGCCGCTGCCGCACGGTTTCCGCAAAGTCGCTCGCTTCAGCGGCGGCGGCAGTGTCGGTGTCGGCCAACCGTTCGACGTAGGATTTGTCCTCCGCGCCCGTGACGCCGAAGCGGTAGACCACCAGCGGATGATCGGCGGCCAGCTTGCTCAAAGCCCCACCTTGCCGCGACAGGGCCAGGCGAACGGCTTCCGCCCGCGTGGGCCGGTCTTCGCCGGCCAGGCGGCCCGCAGGAAGACCTAGCGCGGCGGCCAGTGCCGCCTGCTGGGAATCGCTGTAGCGATCCCGCCACTGCATCGACAGCGTATCATCCACCAGCACCACGACGGCGCCGCGGCGGACGTTGGAGAAACGGACCATCAGGGCGGGCTGGAGCAGGACCCAGAAAGCCAGCGCCAGCACCGCCAGCCGCGACGCGGCGATGGCCAGTTTCACGCCGCGCGAAGTCGCGCCCTCGCGAAGGTAACAGCGGACCGTCCACCAGCCCAGCAGGGCGAACAGGGCCAGCAGCGCCAGCAGGACCGAGGCGCTGGCGGGCATGCCGGTCAGGCGGAGCGACCAGCCGTCGGCCCCGGCGAAATCGGCGCCCGACAGTCCCAGCAGCCACTGCCACAGGAAGTTCATCGCGACAACTCCAGTGCGCTCGGCATGCGCCGCACGTAATGACCAAACCGCAAACCCAAGAAGCTCTCCACCGCCAGTATCGCCAGCAGCACCGCCAAGAAGACCCACCACAAGGCCGACAGCGGAGTGGAAGCTTCCGCCGCCTGCCCCTCGGCGGCCAGGTTCGGCACGTAGGTGCAAGGCCGGCCGACGACGGTTCGCAGGTCCCCCTCCGTCATCAAGGTCAGGTCCGATTCCTTGGGGTCCGGCCGGCGGGAGAACAGCACCCGTTGCTGCGTCCGGTCGGTCAGGGCCAGCGTCAATTCATAGAGCCCCGCGTGCGCGGGCTGCGGGCAGACCACCGACCGCTGCCGGCCGTCGTCCTGCAAGGCCAGCACCTCGATGTCCTCGGCCGGGTAGGCGGGGGTCTTGAGCACCGCGGAAACGGCCCCGCTCAGGCGGACCGGCAGCGTGTAGCCGATCGTCCGCCCCGCCAGGTCGTCGAGGTCGTTCTCCGCCACGCGAGCCAGCTCCCACGCCATGTCGTTCATCACGGGCAGGAAGGACAGGTCTTTCGGCCAGTTGGTCCACTTCGTGTCGGCCGACGAGTACCACATGATCACGCTGCCTTTGCCGTAGCTTCGGCGGCAGACGGCGGGCAGGCCGTTGTCGAACGACGCAAGGATCTGCGAGCCGGCCGTGGCTCGGGCGGCCTCGCCCGGCTCGATCAGGGCCGGCACCACGGCATGGAAGCGGACAAACTGGCTGAAATTGGGGCCGCGGCTGGAGAACAGGCGGAGCATGGGGATGTCGCGGACGCTCTCAGCGGCCAGCCGTACGAACTTCTCGCCGTCCGCCGTCGGCAATGGGCGGTCGGCCAGCGGCAGCGGCGAAAGCCCGCGCCCGTCGGCGTAAAACGGACCGTTGTAGAATGCGGTGCTGATGTTGTCGCCGGCGAAGATGGCCAGCCCGCCGCCGGCGCGGACGTACTCCTCGATGGCCCGCAGCCCGGGATAGATCGTCTGCCCGCTTTCGTCGCGCGACGCGGGAAACTCCCGGACGTTGGTCAGCACCACAAGATCGTAGGCGGCCAGCGACGCCGGGTTCCACGTAGCGGCCGATTGCACGTCCACCCGCCGGCCAAATGTCCCCCGGCCGGAAGGGTCCAGGGCGTGGGCCAAGGCGTAGGAGGCGCTTTCCTCGTCGCCCGGGTTGGGGCTGCCATCCAGCACGAGGATCCGCAGGGCGTCGCGGACCTCGAAAGCCAACCAGCAATCGCTGTCCGCCGGCAGGTCGTCGGGCGGCAGTGTGACCCGAACGGCGGTGCTCCCGGGCGCGTCGAAGGTGCATGAGAGTTCCACCTCCGCCGTCTCGCCGGGGGCCAGCGCCGGGACCGGCTGCACCGGCAGTTTCATCTCGCCGACCGCGGCTTCCAGTTGCGTGGCAACGCTCGCCTCCTGGCCGGTGTTGCGGATGGTGACCCGCAAGGGAGTCGAAACGCCGGCCACGGGCACGTTTCGCCCCAGGGCCACGCGCTCGACGGCAAGGTTATTGCGGCAGGGCACGCCGAAATCCAGCAGGGCAATCTCCGCGTCGCGGCTGTCGAGAGCCGCCAGGGCGCTTTGCAGCGAAGCGGCGGATTCCGGCCCGGCAAAGTCCGGCTTTCGGAAATCGCTGAGCAGGTGCAAGCGGACCGGCATCGCCTCCTGCGACGCCACCAGTTCGGCGGCCAAGCGGATCGCGGCGGGAAAGTCGGCGCGGAGGCCCGTGGGCTTCGAGGCCGAGATCCGCGCGGCCAGGTTGCCGCGATTCGCCTCGGCGGCCCCTTCCAGGCGACCCCAAAAACCGTCGCTCCGCGGCCGCGAGGCCGAGATCACGGCCACCAGGTCGCCCTCGGCCATGCCCTCCAGGCGGCGCACCAGGTGGGCGCACGCCTTCTGATACAGCGTCGTCCCTCCCGCCTGCTGGCCCATCGAAAGGCTGTCGTCCAACACGAACAGGTGGGCCCGCGGGGCCGACCGGCCCACCGAAACGCCGGAAGTCCGCACGTCGGCCAGCATCAGCCCGACCAACACGCAGGCCAGCACGCGCAATAGGATCAAGAGCAGTTCTTCCCAGCGGAGCCGGTGCCGGCTGCGGCGACGGCTTTCCAGCAGGAAGCGAAAGGCCGCGAACTCGACCACCTGGTATCGCCAGCGGAAAAGGATATGGATCACCACCGGCCCCAGGGCCAGCAGCAATCCTCCCACGGCGATAGCAGGAATCAGGGTCATGTGGATTTTGGATGTCAGATTTGAGATTTGAGATTCAGAACCGCCCCTCCTATCTCCTATCTCCTATCTCCTATCTCCTATCTCCTATCTCCTACCTCCTATCTCCTATCTCCTATCTCCTATCTCCTATCTCCTACCTCCTATCTCCTACCTCCTATCTCCTACCTCCTATCTCCTACCTCCTATCTCCTATCTCCTATCTCCTATCTCCTATCTCCTATCTCCTATCTCCTATCTCCTATCTCCTATCTCCTATCTCCTTATGCCCTCACAAGTTCCTTCGCCTGCGGATCCTGTGTAATTCCGCTCTCCTTGGCCGGGATGGTTTCGATCAGCCGTTCCACGAGCCGGTCGGCCGAGAACCCTTCGGCGTCGGCGTTGAAATTCATCACGATGCGGTGGCGGAGCGCCGGCTTGGCGACGGCCGTGATGTCGTCGGTGGCCACGTGGTAGCGCCCGTGGATCGCCGCATGCGCCTTGCCGGCCAGCACCAGGCACTGGCACGCACGGGGGCCCGCGCCCCAACTCACATGGTCGCGGACGAACTGGGGTGCGTCCGCCTGGTTCACGCGCGTGGCCCGCACCAGCCGCAAGACGTAATCGACCACGTGCTCGGAAACCGGAATCCGCCGCACGACGTGCTGGAGCGCAAGGATCTGGTCGCGGTCGAGGATTGCCGTCACCTCGCCCTCCTCGTCCGCCGTGGTCTGGAAAATCACCCGCTTCTCTTCCTCCCAGCTTGGGTAATCGACCAGGATCTTGAACATGAAGCGGTCCTGCTGGGCCTCGGGCAGCGGATAAGTCCCCTCCTGCTCGATGGGGTTCTGCGTGGCCAGCACGAAGAACGGCGTGAGCATCGGGTGCCGCGAGCCGCCGGCGGTGACCTGCCGCTCCTGCATGGACTCCAGCAAGGCCGCCTGGGTCTTTGGCGGCGTGCGGTTGATCTCGTCGGCCAGGATCACGTTGGCGAAGATCGGCCCGCGCAGGAAGCGAAAACTCCGCTCGCCCGTGGCCTTGTTCTCCTGGATGACCTCGGTGCCGGTGATGTCCGAGGGCATCAAGTCCGGCGTGAACTGGATGCGGCTGAACTCCAGCCGCATGCACTTCGCCAGGGTCGAGACGAGCAGGGTTTTGGCCAACCCGGGCACGCCTTCCAGGATCGCGTGGGATCGGGTCAGGATGCAGATGAGCGCTTCCTCGACCACCCGCTGCTGGCCGACGATGAGTTTTCCCATTTCACAGCAGAGGGAATGGTAGGCTTTTCGCAGGCCGTCGACGGCCGCCACGTCGCTCGCCGCCGCTGGTGTCTGTGCGTTCATCTTGCTCTCCTAGTGTTAATGTTTACCGTTCGCATGCGGCAATCAGGCCGTTGGCCCGCCCTGAAGCTCGACCCACGCGAGTTGTGGATCTTGGTTGTTTCATCTCGGGCACAGCGGCAAGTAGCCGTAAGGCAGTTGCAGGATCATGCAGGCCACCGACGTCCCGTAGACCGGGCCGACGTCCTCGCCGGGCCACGACCCGTTGGGCCGCTGGCCGGCCACAAGGTCCTTGGAAATCTTGCGGTAATACTTTTCCCAGTCCGCCCCGCCGCGCTGGTACTTGGCCTGGGCGAGGTAGAAATTCAGGTAGACCTGGAACTCCTTCTCGTTGCTGAATTCGGTGACGGCCTCGTCGACATAGCGCCACAGCCGATCGACGAACCGCGACTCGTCGCCGTCGCCCCCCGCCTTCCGGTCGTACACGCCGGCCGAGTAATAGCAGGCGATGGCGGCCACCGAGATGGCGATGCGGCTGTAGCCGCGGGAAACAGACGAATAGGCGATGCCTCCGTCCGGGTTCTGGCAGTCGCGCAGATAGCGCACCGCGCGGTCGATGGTCTCGGTCGGCACCTTCAGGCCGGCGTTTCGGCACGCCCGCAGGCCCTGGAGCACGCAGGAGGTGGTGCTCCCCTCGTCGCCCCCCTTGCCCACGGGGCTGTACAGCCAGCCGCCCTTGTCGCTCTGCCCCTGGGCCACCAACTTGATCGCCCGGTCCAGCGTGTGCCTGAGACGCTGCTCGTACTCGCCCGTCGGCTCCATGCCATAGCACAGGGCCAGAAACGTCATGCCGTAACCGTGGCCGTAGGTGCAGCGGGCCTCCACTTTGCCGGCGATCAGCCCGTCGGGGTGCGAGTCGCCCAACTGCATCAGGTACACCATGGCCCGCCGGATGTTTTCGGCATACACGCCGTTGCTGGGCGTGGAGCCGCTGGCCAGAAACGCCAGGCCGGCAAACGAAGTCATCGCCGCGGGGTAAGACCGGCCGCTGAAATTGGCCGGCACGCTGCCGTCCGGCTGCTGGGTCTTCGCCAGGTAATCCAGCCCCCTGGAGACCGCCTTGACCACCTGCGGGTCCATCAGCTTGGGCAAGCTGGAGAGGTCGGAGTCCTGCGCCCAAAGCGGCCCGGCGGCAAACAGCGGCAACACCAGAAATGCCATTGCGAGCGGCAACAACCGAGCATCGCGTGAAGCCATGGCGTTCGATCCAGTGGCCTATTACTCGTTGGCCCGCCGCGTTCAGGTAGGCTCCGTGTCGGTAGGCGTGATGGCTCCGACGGCGGTGGGACAGTCGGGTGGGAACGTGCGCACTCCTATCATAATCCAGTAACGTAGTCCCGTGCAAGTGAGGGCAAAACGGGGCAAACTATTGGAATCCGTTCCCCCCGATTGGAGTCCAAAAGAACAGGGCAACCCCCGCCGAATCAGCATGATCAGCGGCGAGGGAGGCCCGAATTAAGAATTCGGAGCGGAGGTCCAAGCCTTCCCGAACGAAACCCGTGGCAATCGGCCGCAGATCGCCGCGTTGATGCGGGATATCGCGTCTCAGGGCCGGACGAATCCGACATCATCGCCTTCCGCAATCGTGCGATCCGCGACGTTGCCTTGCTCAAGGCGGCCGAGATCGGGGCCGAGTGGGCACTCTTCATCGACAACGACGTCGCCATCCCGCGTCCCGGCGTCGAGAACTTCCCGGCCGTCGAAGGCGACGCCGTTTCCTGCCGGTGTCGGATGCGCACCGCCGCCCCGTGGGCTCACGTCGATTCCTTCCACACGACCTTCTGGCTTGCCCGAATCGAAGTCTTCCGGGCGATTCCGCCGCCCTGGTTCCAGTCCCGTCTAAAGACCGGACGGCTGCGAACTTCTGGCCTGCAGATGCCAGTTCGTCCGAGGCCGCGTCGCCGCCACAGGCTTCCCTCTCCCCTCCACTGGGTGGTCACGAGCGTGGGTGTGAAAGCAAGTGGTGAGGTAGACTCGCATCCCGCCGACAGGCGCATTGCCAAGGGCGAGACATTATAATAAGAACCGTTGGGTTCATGCCGACCCAAGACCGTTTTCCCGCCCCGCGAACCCGCCTGTGACGCTTCGAGAGGCATGCACAAGTCTCCGC
>JBEKCP010000185.1:0-9562 GCA_050014815.1 Thermoguttaceae bacterium
GAGCGGCCGAACTGCTGGGGGTCGAGCACCGCGTGAGCGTCCGCATCGGCACCTTGAGCAAGGCGCTGGGCGGGGCCGGCGGATTCGCGGCCGCAACTCGGCCGGTGATCGAATGGCTCGTGAACCGGGCGCGGCCGTACATTTACTCGACGGCCGGCCCTCCCGCGGTGGCCGCGGCAGCCCTGGCGGCCCTGGAAATCGTCGCCGCGGAGCCCCATCGCCGCCGCGACCTCTTGGCCCGGGCCGACGCCCTCCGCCGCGCCCTGGCCGACCAGGGCTGGAACGTCGGCCGCTCGGCCAGCCAGATCATTCCGGTGATCGTGGGCGATCCGGCCCGGGCGGTGGAACTTTCGGCCCGCTTGCGGGAGAGGGGGCTATTGGTCCCGGCCATCCGGCCCCCGACCGTGCCCGAGGGCGAGGCCTGCCTCCGCATCAGCCTGACCTGGGGACACACGGAGGAGATGGTCCAGATGTTGTTGGAGGCGATGGGAACGGAAGTGGTCCATATCACGCGCCTGCCTGAATCGCATTGACGAATTCCCGGCCGGACATCGGAACAGGCAGCAGTTTCAGCAATTGGCATGCCTTTCCAAGTCCTCAGAACTGGCCGGTGTTCTCCGATTCCGGCGGCGAATTTCGGCCATTTGCTTGACGCTGAACGGGCACCTGTGCTATGATGTAGCTGACGGTTGACAGCACTTGCTCCGACACCCCGTAACGGAGGGCAGAATCGTGCAAGATCCACCGGATGGCTTGCAGTGAGGGGCGGGCAGAACCGCTCCTCGGAGGTATCGTTCTGACAACCAACAAAAACCCCGGGATTTCTTCACGAACCCCGCTTCATTCAGGCGGGGTTCGGCATTTCTTGGCCTGAGGGCTTCTTCACTCGCTCTTGACTGCGGAGGGCAGTGCGAAGCCGCAAGCGGCCCCCTATCTCAAATCCTCAATGCCTGCCCTCGTCACCGCGCGGCGAGCGAGAAGGGTTCCGGGCTGTCGCAGATGCCGATGTTGCCGGCGTCGTCGCGAATCTCCATCCGCAGGAAGATCCGCGAGGAGATCCGGTTGTCGGGGACCCAGGTGTAGCGGCCGGTGTTCTCCAGGCCGCCGGCGATCAGCGTCCACGGCCCGCCATAGGTCTCCGAGAAGGCCAGCGTAATGGGCCGTGCCGATAGCCCCGCATTCTCGGCCTGCCAGGTGATGGTGAGCTTGTCGGCATCGCTGCCCAGACCTCGCTGGCAGGAAATGATCTTCCCCGCAGGCCGGGGATTGACCGGCAGGGGTGGCCCCTGCGGGGCCACATAGCGGTTGCCGATCGGCGGATTGGTCATGGCGGTCACGGGGGCCTGCGGATCGGGCTTCTTCGGCGGCGTGGTATCGACGATGACTTTCAATCCGGGCACGTGCGGGCCCTCCGGGCGGACCTTTCCGGAGCGATCCAGTGTGCGTACCGAGAACCAGTATTCGCCGTCCATCCCCGCGCGGAAGAGAAAGTGGAGCTTGGCGGGGTTGGTCTTTCGGTACAAATCCCAGTGCTGGCCCCGGTCGCCCGATACGTACAACTGGACCTCGACCGGCTCGTTGGCGATCCGATCCGGCCGGTCGATATGGAAGGGAATGGCAAAGAGGGCCTGCCGGCTGAGGATGGGCGCCGGTGCGGATGTCGCGACGGGCGGCGCATCCACCGGAGGAGGGGGCACCGAAGCCTGGTCGTCTGCAACGGCCAGCGCCAGCAATTGGACGAGAGCGGCAAGCCACATAAGTCACCCCCGCAAACCAGGTTAGCGGCCGGGGCACCGCCCGGCCCGTCTCGCGATTACGCAACCCCAATGGGGAGTTGCCTACAGATCGTATCGGTTGTGCAGGTTCGGGGACTTAAGCAAGAGATGCCGGATCCGGCGGTTCTAACGCCCGTGTCCCCGGAATCCGCGGCGTCCAAGAAGCCGCGGCTTCCCCCGGAAACCGCGGCATTTGCTGGACGGGCCCCCTGCCGTCGGTCATAATGGCAGTAAGGGCTGCATGGAGTACCGTTCCAAGGAGTGCTCTTGCCGGGGTGCTCCCCTTTTCCTCGTCCTATGGCACGACTGATCGAGCTCGGTCTGGAGTATCTGGTCCTCTGGATCGCCGCGCTCGGGATGCTCTTGGCCGTTGGAGTCTACCTGGCGGGCAAACTCCGCGGCAAGCCGCTACAACAGGAACCCGGTGCCGGGGAATTGCTCACAAAATTTCGGGAATGGCATTCCCAGGGTGTGCTCGATGACGCAGAATTCCAAACAATTAAGACAACCTTGGCGACGCAACTTCAGAGAGAGTTAAGAGATAACGGCGAAACGGGTTAAGACACCTTGGAAACTGCGACTGCCTGTGAGCCGTAGAACTAGTGTCCCGCCGATCGAAGTTCGACGGGGCACGGGCTGGACGCCGACGCACCACCCGACCGAAAGGACCACCTTCATGCAGTCAGGGCGAGATTTCAACGCCGGACGCCGCGGCAGCGGCACCACCAAGAAGAACGCCTTCTGCTCCTTTTGCCGGAAGAGTTACCGCGACGTTGGCCCCTTGGTCGAAGGACCTGGCGACGTCTACATCTGCGGCGAGTGCATCGACCTGTGCCAGTCCATCCTGGAACAAGAGCGGCGGCGGCGGGGCACCAGCAAGCCCCTGTTCAGCAAGATCCCCAGCCCCCGCCAGATCGTCCAGCACCTCGACCAGTACGTCATCGGCCAGGACAAGGCCAAGAAGATCCTGGCGGTAGCCGTCCACAGCCATTACAAGCGGCTCGTCCACGGCGCGGAACAGCCGGAGGTCGAGATCGACAAGTCGAACATCCTGATGATCGGCCCCACCGGCTCCGGCAAGACGCTCCTGGCCCAGACCCTGGCCCGCATGCTCGACGTCCCCTTCGCCATCGGCGACGCCACGACCCTGACCGAGGCGGGCTACGTGGGCGAGGACGTCGAGAACCTGCTCCTGAAGCTGCTGCACGCCGCCGATTTCGACATCGAGTCCGCCCAGCGCGGCATCCTCTACATCGACGAGATCGACAAGATCGGCAAGACCAGCCAGAACGTCTCGATCACCCGCGACGTATCGGGCGAGGGCGTCCAGCAGGCCCTCCTCAAAATGCTCGAAGGCACCATCGCCAACGTGCCGCCCCAGGGCGGGCGCAAGCACCCGGAGCAACAGTACATCCAGATGGACACCTCGAACATCCTCTTCATCTGCGGCGGCACCTTCGTCGGCCTGGATGAGATCGTGGCCAAGCGGCTCGGCAAGCGGGCGATCGGCTTCGGGCAGGAGTCCAGGGGCCACGACGAGCTCGAGCTGGGCGAGCTCCTCCAGCGGGTCACCAGCGACGACATCCTCCAGTTCGGCATGATCCCCGAGCTGATCGGCCGGCTGCCGGTGGTGGCCGCGCTGCGGCCCTTGGACGCCGACGCCCTCGTCCGCGTCCTCACCGAGCCGAAAAACGCGCTGGTGAAGCAGTATCAGGCCCTCTTCTCGATGGAGAAAGCCGAGTTGAACTTCAACGAGCAGGCGCTGCGGCTCATCGCCACCAAGGCCCACGAGAAGGACGTCGGCGCCCGGGGTCTGCGGGCGATCATCGAGGAGGTGATGCTCGACATTCTCTACGACCTGCCCGAGCAGCCCCCCGGCACGCAGTACCTCGTGACCGAGGACGTGGTAGCCGGCCGCCAGCCGCTCTTCGGGATGAAGAAGAGCGCGTAGGGCGGGCGGTTGCATTCCCCCCGCATCACCGCAGGTCAGACGAGGCCTGGCCTACAGGGCCGCGGCCGCCCTCCCGCTGGGCTTGACATTGTAGCATAATCGTGACATAATTATGCTATGCCCCGGTACGACGTTGACTTGAAGCCCAGCGCGGTTGCCGACTTGGACGAACTGCGGAAGTTCGACGCTGCCCAGATTGCCGACGCGATGGAGGAGTGCTTGACGAACGAGCCTGCCAGGGAAAGCAGGAGCCGAATCAAGCGCCTTCGCGGGCTTGCCAGCCCCGACTACCGCTTGCGGGTGGGGGATTACCGCGTTTTCTACAACATTGACGACGAGGCCCACCGAGTGGATGTCCTGAGGGTCATGCACAAGGACCAAACAAGAGCCTATTACGAGGAGTTGAAGCCATGAAGATAGCCCCGATGGGAGAGGTCCGGAACAATTTTGCCAAGTACCTTGCGGCCTCGGAAGGAGAGCCGATCTTCGTGACCCGCAACGGCAAGGTCGCCGCGGTGATTGAGCACATGAAAGATCGCGACATCGAGGATTACCTCCTGGAACGGAGCCCTCGCTTCCGCGCCATGCTCGACAAGGTCAAGCGGGAGCGCAAGTCCGTGCCGCTGGCAGAGTATCGCAAGTCAAGGGGCGTCTGACGGCCCCTGCGACTTGCCATCGGCCCAATAGGCTTCTCTGGGTAACCAACGGTCTTGTCACCCTCCGCTTACCAATATGCCCGCCGCTCGAAAGCGGCAGGAAGCAACCGGGAGGCGGGGGTCGCTGGCCGCGTCGCGCTTCGCTCATTTCAACGCCAGGGAGTGCGCGGCGAGGAACTCGGCGGGCGTGAGCACCGAAAGCGTGGAAGGCGGGAAATGGTCCGGGTCGCGGCTGATCAGACAAGCGGCGTCCTTGCGAACCGCGCTAAAATACTGGATCGCATCCTCGAAATCCTTCAGTCCGGCATCCATCGCCTGGTACAGTACCTGCTCGTCCAGTGGCACCGGCGTGAACGTGTCCCGCAGCAGACGCATCGCCGTGGCCGCGGCACGGCGGTCCCGCAGCCGCCTGACAACATAGTAGACGTTCGGGAAGCTGAGCGCCGACACCAAGCCGCGGACCTTGCCCTGCTCGGCCAGCGTCCACACCGCGGCCGACGCCTCATAGAACGGCTCCCGCTTGGCCAACACGTCCAGCAGGACGTTGGTATCGAGGAAAACGTCCATCAGCGGAGTCCGTACTTCTCCAACAGGGCATCCTCAAGAACCTCCTCGGCATTGCGTCCCTTCGGCAGAACGATCATGCCGCTGGCCTTGCGCGCGAGCGGCCCCAGGGACCGGGCGGTACGGCGCTGACCGGCCAGCAGGCGGACGAACCGCGCGAAAAGGGAAGAGACGCTGGTCCCATTCTGTCGGGCAAGTTCCCGGGCTTCGGCGATCACGTCCGGATCCGCGCTTAAAGTGAGTTTCTTCATGGCCGTGCCTGCGTCTCTTATACGTATTCTTCTAATGCAAGTATACGTATCGCCGGTACGCATCGCAAGGGCGACAGCAGAGGGATTGTTACCATTTCCACCTTTTTGGGGGAGGTACTTGGCGCCACGGCACGGATGTGTCATCGTTAATCCGTCGAAAATCGACCCGCGGGCCCTTGCCGGCCGATGTGAACTTTAGTATACTAGTTCATCATCCGCCTCACTTTCCCAACACGAAAGGAACCTGCCCGTGGTAGCCGCAACCCGAACCAAAGTGAACCGTTTTATGGCCAAAAGAACACAAACCGCGGAAAAGACGTTGGAGGGGCGCCCGGGCGTCGAGGCCATGCTGGACGCCCATCCCAGCCTCAAGACGACCGTCGCCCAGATCGAGAAGCAGTTCGGCCAGGGGGCCATCATGCCGCTGGGGGCCGAGCGGATTTGCCATGTTCTCGGCGTCTCGACCGGCAGCCTGTCGCTGGACATGGCCCTGGGCGGCCAGGGGATCCCGAGCGGGCGGGTCGTCGAGGTCTTCGGCCCCGAGTCGGGCGGCAAGACGACGCTGGCCCTGCACGTGATCGCCCAATCCCAGCGGCGGGGCGGCATTGCCGCCTTCATCGACGCCGAGCACGCCCTGGACCCCACCTGGGCCAAGAAGCTGGGCGTCGAACTGGAAACGCTACTGGTCAGCCAGCCCGGCTGCGGCGAAGAGGCCATGCACATCGCCGAGATGCTCATCAAGTCCAACGCCGTGGACGTGATCGTCATCGACTCGGTCGCCGCGCTGGTGCCCAGGAAGGAGCTCGAAGGGGAGATCGGCGATACGCACGTCGGGCTCCAAGCCCGGCTCATGAGCCAGTCGCTGCGGAAGCTGACCGGGGCCATCGCCAAGAGCAAGACGGCCGTGATCTTCATCAACCAGATCCGCGAGAAGATCGGCGTGATGTTCGGCAACCCGGAGACCACGCCGGGCGGCCGGGCCCTCAAGTTCTACGCCTCCTGCCGCCTGGATGTCCGCCGCATCGGCCAGCTCAAGGAGGGGGAGGAGGTCGTCGGGCAGCGGGTGCGGGTGAAGGTGGTCAAGAACAAGGTCGCCCCCCCCTTCCGCGTCGCCGAGTTCGACATGATGGCCACGAGCGGCATCAGCTACGAGGGCGATATCCTCGATCTGGCCATGGAGGACAAGCTCATCGTTCGCACCGGGGCGTGGTTCCGCTACGGCGACCTTCAGATCGGGCAGGGCCGCGAGAACACCCGCGACTACCTTCGCGAGCATCCCGAGTTGGTTGCCGAGCTCCGCGAAAAGGTCCTCGCCTCCCGCGGCTTCGCCGACGGGCAGACCGGCAACATCAAGGCCATCGAGACCGGTGCCGGCGAAGAGTAAGACGTTTCTGTTGCGGAAGACGTAAAGCAGTAGGGTGGGGCGACGGGCACCATGCGAAGCATGGTCGGCGAGCCCCGCCAACGGCAATTTTGGCCCGTTTCTGCACGCACGAAAATCAATATGCCGGAGCCCCTGCTCAACCCCTTGTTTCGCCGCCAAGATGTGGAGGCGGTCGCCGGCCGGCTCTCCGACGCGGGCGCGGCAGCCCTGCACACCCGCGAGTTCCAGTCCGCTTGCGAGAGCCTGAAAAACAAACGGCTAAGCGGCGAGGCGAATACGCGCGAGAAGATCATCGAGCCGATCCTCTACGAGGTCCTCGGGTTCGAGCGCAGCGAGAACGACGCCGAACACGCGGTGAACCACGCCGGGGCGGGTGGCGATTCCGGCGCCGTCGAGTACTTCTTCCGCATCGGCGACAACGCGGTTCCCATCGAAGCCAAGACGTGCGGTAAATCGCTCGACAAGAAGGATAGCTCCGGCCGTTCGCCGGTCCGGCAGGGGTGGGACTACGCGGCGCTGTCGAATTGTCGCTGGTTCGTCGTCGCCAACGGGTCCGAGTGGCGGCTCTACAAGACGCAGCTCAAGGGCAGCGAGAGCCCCTTGAGCGCCTGCGAGCGCTATTATCTCAAGGACATCACCGGGGAGCGCAAGGAGTTCTTGCGATTCTATGCGACGTTCCGGCGGGACGCCTTCCGGCCGGACCGGGACGGCATCTGCCCGCTCGACGAGCTGCGCAAGCAAAGCGAGAAGTGGCAGGAATCGATCACCGAGACAATTTACGACAAGCTGGTCGAGAGCCGGCTTCTTCTATTCCGCGCCGTCCAATCGCAGTCGCCCGATCGCCCGCAGTCGGAGATCAACGAGGCGGTCGTCAAGCTGTTGTTTCGGATCATGTTCATTCGGTTCGCCGAGGACACGCCCTTGCTGCCCAAGGAATTCCTCGAGCGAGAAGTGATCCAACGTTTCGAGCAGGACACGAAGTGGGGCCACGAGGCCACGCTCTACGGCTACGTGCAGCAGTACTTCGCCTGGCTTGACGGCCGCAAGGAGAACCAGTTCAGCATCTACCCCTACGATGGCGCGTTGTTCGATCGCGATGCGATTCTGGACGACCCTCGATTGCGGATTGACGACCGGTTGTTCAAGGATATCCTGCGGAAACTCTCGCGGGAGGCGATGGGGCGCCCCATTGACTACTCGCAGATCAATCCGCGGATTCTGGGCAACATCTACGAGCGGTTTCTGGGGTACGTCATCGAGATCAAGGAGCGGCGTCTCGACCCCCAGGTAAGCCGGGATACGCGCCGCAGGGAAGGAACCTTCTACACGCCCCAGTCGGTAACGAAATTCCTTGTCGAGCACGCCGTCGACGAAGCTCTCGCCCGGAGCCCGGACCGCAAGCCGTGGGACCTGGCGTGCCTCGATCCGGCCTGCGGGAGCGGCCATTTCCTCGTCGAGTACGTCAACTACGTCGCCACCCGGTGCGAGGAACTCGACGACCGCCGCTCGTACCAGCAATGGAAACGCCATGTTACCCAGCACGGGGTGTTCGGCGTGGACAAGGACTCCACCGCCGTCATGCTCACCAAGCTGAGCCTGTGGATCAACTCGGCCATGAAGGATGAGCCCTTCGTGACGATCGACACCCACATCAAGTGCGGCAACTCGCTGGTCTGCGGGACGCCGTCGGGCTTCCGCCTGGCCGCCTACGAGAAGAAAGCGTATCCCGAGAAGTTCCGCGAGCTCAAACGCCTGCGGAAAGAGCTTTCGGCGCTGGAATCGCGCGCGGCATCCGGCGGCTCTCTCTTTACGGGTCCCGAGGTCCTCGACCTGCACCGCCAGGTCCGCGGCGCCCTGTCGAGAATCGAAGAGGCCAAGGAGCCGATTCGCGGGGAATTCACCCGGTCGCTCCTGGAGCGATGGCCCGGTCTGGAAAGAACGGCTCCCCTCCACTGGGAAATCGAGTTCGCCGAGGTATTCGAGGAGCAAGGCGGGTTCGACCTGATCGTGGGAAACCCGCCGTGGGGGGCCGATCTGGCCGAAATCCGCGAGTGCCTCGAAGGCGGGACCTTCGCCCTCGCGCGAGGGCAATACGACAGCTACGAATTGTTCATCGAGCTTGGTCGCCGGCTGCTCCGCGAGGGCGGGGTCTTCGGGTTCATCATTCCCGACAGCATCACGTTGCCCGAGCACGAACCGCTGCGCCGGATGCTGCTGGATCAGACGACGCTGACGCGACTGGTGCGGGCCGGCGAGGGTCTTTTTCCGTCGGTCTTCCGCGCCGCCTTCTTCGTCTCCTTCGCCAACGAGCCTCCGCCGCCGGAGCACCGGGTTCGGGTGGCAACCTTGCGCAAGGACGACCGGCGGCTGCTCGAAGAAGACACGTTGCTTGCGCCAAGCAAGACCATCGCGGAGGTCGTTCGCGAGGGCGGGCACGACGCCGAGCAATCGCGTTTTCGGGCCAACCCCCGATACGAGGTTGACATTCTGGCACGAGAAACCGACACGCCTATTGTTGTTAGGGTCGATGAGCGCAAGATCGACTGGACGTCCCTGATGGAGAAGGGGCGGGGCGTGGAGATCGGCAAGGCGGGTGAGGTGCTGCAATGCCCTTATTGTTATCGATGGGACAATATTCCGCGCAAGGTGAAGGGGGTTTGGCGGCCCAAGGTCTGCCACCATTGCGCCCGCCAGTTCACCTACGAGAAGGCCGCCGGCCGCGAGGTTATTATTGCCGAGTGGCCGCGAGGCAAGCACTGGAAGCCAATCATTTCCGGCGAGGTTGTCAACCGTTATTGTCTGGGCAACGTCGAATACATTGACACCACAAAGGACGGTATCAACTATAAAGCGGCGGACGTAACCGTTCACACCTTGGGGAGCAATGAGGGGGCGGATTGGTGGGCGAGATGAGCTTCCACGGCGGCGGTGACGAAAGTGAAGGCGTTGTGGCCTTGCTGGCGGCAAGTTTCAATGACCGT
>JBEKCP010000186.1:0-9546 GCA_050014815.1 Thermoguttaceae bacterium
GTCTCCTTGTCTCCTTGTCTCCCTGTCTCCTTGTCTCCTTGTCTCCCTGTCTCCTTGTCTCCTTGTCTCCCTGCCTCCTTGTCTCCTTGTCTCCCTGTCTCCTTGTCTCCTCGTCTCCCTGTCTCCTTGTCTCCTTGTCTCCCTGTCTCCTTGTCTCCTTGTCTCCCTGTCTCCTTGTCTCCTTGTCTCCCGGTCTCCTTGTCTACTTGCCTATGGGCGGCATTGATCGCGGCGGCGGCACTGGCGCCAGAGGCCGCCCGGGCGCTGCCTGCCCCGTTCCAACTCGAGGATCGCCCGACGCCCTTGGCCGCCAGCCACGCCCGGACCGAGGCCGACGAGGACCGGCTCGACGCCCTGGCCCTCTTCGCCACCGGAAGGACCTACCAACAGCGGGAAGAGTACCAGAAGGCCCTGGGGTACTACGAGCGGGCCCAGCGGCGGGATCCGGCGGCCCAGGGCATCGTCGATGCCCTCGTCCCCCTGGCCGTGCAACTGAAGCAAGATCCCGTGGCCATCCGCTATGTGATGCTCTCGGGCCAGGCCGAGAGCCTCCCCTCCCTGTTGCTCCGCCGCTTGGGTCGCGATCTGATCGACTTGGGCCAGATCCCGGAGGCGGTGATCATGTACGAGAAAGCGCTGGCCGCCCGGATCGGCGCCAAGCCCGACGCCCCCGACCTCCTCATCTGGATGGAGTTGGGCCGGCTCTATCATCGGAACGGGCAATACCCGAAGGCCGCGGAGCAGTTTGCCCGCGTGCTCGCCGCCCTGGACCATCCGGACGAGTTCGAGTTGGGCGCAGAGCAGCGCAAGGCGATTGTTAATGAGCGGGGGCCGACGAATCAACTGCTGGGCGAGTGCTTCCTGCTCTCCGACCGGCTGAGCGAGGCGACCGCGGCTTTCGAAAAGTCTCAGGCGCTGGCCCCCAACGAGGCGCTCTGGAAGTACAACCAGGCGCGGCTGGCCGACCGGGCCGGCAAGCCCCAGGAGGCCCTGGCCCACCTGGAGGCCAGCTTCCAGGCGCACCTGGCCGGCGAGGGGCTCAGCCCGTACGACCTCCTGGCCGACGTGCTCCAGAAGCTCGGCCGGCAGAAGGAACTCCTGGACCGGCTCGAGAAGCTCCGCGCCGCCGAGCCCGACAACGTCCCGCTGGGCTATTTCCTGGCCGACCGATATCTCAAGGCCGAGCAGTTCGACAAGGCCGGCCCCCGTTATGCGGCCCTGGTGCAGAAGGCCCCGACCACGCTGGCCTATCGCAGCCTGGCTGAAGTTTATCGCAAGACCAGGCAGACCGACGCCCTCTTGGACTTGCTCGGCGCCGGCGTCGAGAAGACCGGCACCCCCGACGTCTTCGGAAAAGAGGCCAAGACCGTCCGCCAGGACGCCGACCTGCTGCGGGCACTCATGGAAGCCGCCCGGCAGAAGCTCAAGACCCAGCCCGAAAAGCTCACCTACAGCGAGCGCCTGGCCTTGGCCTTACTGGCCCTGGAGAACAAGCAGTACCCGGCGGCCGCGGAGTTCTTCGATCTGGCCCTGAAGACCGGGCCCAAGCAGGCCGGCGAAGCGCTGTTGACGTGGGGTGTCGGGCTCCTCGTGGACGGTCAGGCCGCCGAGGCCGTCAAGGTCCTCCAGCGAGGCATCGACGAAAAGGCCCTGCCCGCGGACAACCCGGCCTTCCACTTCTACCTGGCCGGTGCATTGGCCATGTGCGATCGGACCGACGAGGCCCTGGCCGCCGCCCGCAAGGCCGCCGACCTCAAGAAAACCGCTCGCATCGCCGGCCGCGTTCCCTGGGTCCTCTACCATGCCAAGCGATACCCGGAGGCGCTCCGGGCCTACGAGGACTTGATCGCGAAGTTCGACGACGATCACCAGTCGCCCGAGACCCGCGACGTGCTGCTGGAGGCCCGCTCCGCCCTGTCGAACTTGTGCGTCCTCACCCACGACATGCCGGCCGCCGAAGAATGGCTCGAACAGGCCCTCGACGAATTCCCCGACGACGTCTCCGCCGCCAACGACCTGGGGTACCTCTGGGCCGACCAGGGCAAGCACCTCCACCGGGCCCTGGCGATGATCCAGAAGGCCGTCGCCGCCGATCCCGAGAACACCGCCTACCGCGACAGCCTCGGCTGGGCGTTCTACCGTCTCGGGCGGTATCCGGAGGCCGTCGCCGAGCTGGAAAAGGCGGCCGCCGACAAGAAGCCCGACGCCGTTATCTTCGAGCACCTCGGCGACGCCTGCCGGAAGGCCCGTCAGAACGACCGGGCCCGGGAAGCGTGGCGCCGGGCGATCGAGCTCTACCGCAAAGACAAGGAGGACGCAAAGGCCAAGGAAGTCGAGGCGAAGCTGAAGCAACTCACGGCCAAACCGACCAATCGCTCCCCTCTCCCTTTGGGAGAGGGGCAGGGGGTGAGGGCATGGGCGAGACACGCAATCGCGATATGCCATTTCTCGATCAACCGCCCTCACCCTAACCCTCTCCCGGAGGGAGAGGGGACTGTGGGATTCACTCTCTTGAGATGGTCTCGTTGCTATCAAAATTGCGTATAATAACTCCTGCCATCTCTCCGAACGAGCGAGGAACCTGACCCATGTCCGGCCATTCCCATTGGGCGACGATCAAGCACAAGAAGGCCGCGGTAGACGCCAAACGCGGCAAGCACTGGAGCAAACTGGCCAAGGCGATCATCGTGGCCGCCAAGCACGGCGGCGGTGACCCCGACCAGAACCTCCACCTCCGGTACGCCATCGACGACGCCAAGGCCGCCGGCATGCCCAAGGAGAACATCCAGCGGGCGATCAAGCGCGGCAGCGGCGAGCTGGACGGCGCGAGCCTCGACGAGGTCACCTACGAGGGCTACGGGGCCGGCGGTGTCGCCATGCTCTGCGAGGTCCTCACCGACAACCGCAACCGCACCGCCTCGGAGATCCGCAAAGTCTTCGAAATCTCCAGCGGCAAGCTCGGCAGCACCGGCTGTGTCGCCTGGATGTTCGAGAGCAAGGGCCTCTTCCTCATCCCCGCCGCGGGAATGGAAGAGGAGCGGCTGCTGGAGATCGCCCTGGACGCCGGGGCCGACGACGTCCAGGCCATCGGCGACAAGTTCGAGGTGACCTGCGACCCCGCCAAGTACCGCGAGGTCCAGGAGGCCCTGGCCAAGGCCGGCGTGACGCCCGAGGCAAGCCAGATCACCCGCATCGCCAAGAACACGGTGGACGTGACCGACGTCGAGGAAGCCCGCAAGATCCTCAAGCTCATGGAGCGGCTCGACGACCACGACGACGTGCAGAACGTCTCATCGAACTTCAACATCCCCGACGACGTGATGGCGCAAGCGGCGGAAGAGTAATCGCCTGTCCTGCAATGGCTCCCCTCTCCCCTTGCGGGAGAGGGGCCGGGGGTGAGGGGTTGTTCGCGGGTGGCCCCGATAGCCCTGCTCTCGGGGCGGCGAAGCCGAAAGAGGTCCTCGTTCGCTGCGGATCCCTCCTCGCGGCACCCCGATAGCGAAGCTATCGGGACCACCCGCGTCCCTGCGTTTCAAGTCGCGGCGGATTTTGCGAAGGCCGGCGATTTGGCCTCGATGGCCCGCATGGCCGCGGGATCATAGACTTGCTCTTTACAGTCGGGACATTCGTAGAATTCGAGGTTTTCGACGGTGTAACGTCGGCCCCTGTAGTCTCCCGACCACTTCCGCCGCACCCGCTTGATCTTCACACTGCCGCAGGACGGACACTTTGTTATCTTGTTCATGGTTATTGCCACCTACAAGGCTCTTTTGGAGGATATCAGGAAGTAGTAGGTGTCTTGACCGGCTTCGGAGACGAGCTTCCCCTTGCTGTAGATGGCCAAGCCGTTCAAGTTCGCACTTTGGATGATGTGCAACATCTCTCGGCGATGACCTCGATGGGGACTGATCGATCGGACGGTCTTATAGATCGCCACTGCATTGAGTATTGACTCCGCGACATCCAACTCGGTGATCTGGTCCGCCTCCATTTCAATCCGGGCTTTCTCACTGAAAACGTAATCACCCGTCAGGGATCGCTCGCTTGATCCGCCTCAGAGTATCGGACATCCACCACCCCCTTTATGTAGTATATCAAGAGTCAATGCGGTGGGGAAGCCCCGTTGAACGCGGCTGGGGGCTGGAGGGGGCCTGTTGACGGGGGACGGTGCGGCCGGTATGCTGGGTACCGTCAAACCGGAGCCGCGGGACCAGCAAGATCGGACCGGCGGCCATTAGACATGAGGGACAAGGAGCAGGCCCGCCGGACATTGGCCGAGGCGATCCATGCAGCCCGCCGGATCGAGGATGAAGAGGAGAAGGCCGAATCGCTGCGTAACGTTGCGGACGCTGAGGCCAAGGCGGGGTTGGCACAGCAAGCCCGCGAGACCCTTGTCGAGGCCCGCGGCGTGGCCCGCCGGATGCCTGCTAGAGACTTGACCCAAAACTTGACCGGACGGGAACATGAGCTTGACGATGGGAAGGCGTCGGACGCGAAAACATGGCTCCTTTCCTGAATCGCCACCTGGCAGGCTGGCGAAGGGTTTCTCGCCGACGCGCTCGCCACAGCCGCGGACATTGAAGACCCGCACGCGAGGGCACTGGTCCTTTGCGAGATCGCTGCCACACAGGCGAAAGCAGAGAAACAGAGATAACGAAGGTACTGGCTCTCGACCCGATCAGCCACCTGCGCGGTTCCGCGGGAGTCGCGCCGCGCGGTCAATCCCTGGACCAGGACCAGGGCCGCCGAAGAGCAGAAGTGCAGCCGCAGTGGTCGCGCGAGGATCGTGAATGCCATACCGCAAGGTAAGACGCTCCAATGACGCCCTGGGTTGTTTTGGGGCTGTATTTGTGAGCGTGCTCTTTCCCGTGCTCCTATTGTGGGCGGTTGCCGCTTGGATCAACGGGCTTCTCGTCGTTGCGATACCCATTACCTTGTTCGCCGGTTTCCTCGGCCTGGTGCTCTTGGCGGCGTGGCGGGGGCTCATTCTTCCAACGCGATACGAGTTGGTGGTCGATGGTCCCGCGCTCCGTTGGGGGGAAGTGCGCAAACCGCAATGCCAGTCGGCCGTGAAGATGTCGGAAATCGCCTTCCTTTGCCAGGGGTGCGGCTCGGACAATGACAAGTCTTTCGTCATCCTGAAAAGCGGCGCGCAGCTTCCGCTGCCACAATACCTCGTTTGGACGCGAAACGACCATCGCGCGCTGCTCTCGGCGTTACGGTCGGAGAACGCCGAAATCGCCCTTTGCCAGGGCGACGGCGAAGCAAGCGCCGCGTTGGCTCGCGACAGCGAGGTCCCGGCGCAAGCGAGTCCAGAGAACTCGCGGGACTCGCTCTCGGCAGGCCGCACGCAGCGACAAGGGCTTCGCCGTTTCTCGCACAGCACGACCGCCGATGAAGATGTGGTCAAGTGGTCGTACCTGTCGGTCGGCCTCGATGTCCGCAGCTTCGTGCTTGTGTTCTGCTTCGTTGCAGGATTCGTCGGGGTGATATCTTGGATGACGTCTGTCCTGATCCAAGTCATCTTCGCCGCTGCCGTTGGAGGGGAGATTGTGGCGGCCGTTGCCTTTTCCCTTGTCCTCCTCAGCCTGTTGATGGACTGGAGGTTTCGCCGGGCGATCCTCGGAGCACTGGCCCGGTTCACGGGGGCAAGCAGCATTCGGGTGAGTCACGACCATCTTTCGGTGGAGCATCGCGATCTTCTGAACTCCGAAGCGCTATGCGTCGCGCGGAGCGAGTTGAAGACGCTCCACTACCGATGTTGCCCGTTGGAGCGGTCCGCAGCCCTGACTTTGATCGTGCGGTCGGCGGATGGCGGCCTGCGGCGCCACGATTTGGCTCTCGCGATGGGCAGGAATCCGAAAGCCGCCTTGTACCGGTTGCTGCGGGAAATCCTCGTGCGTCGCGGCTGGCAAGTCAATTGCGAGTCGCATCCGGACGTCGCGTGACCCCCAAGGGAATAAGCAGTGGCGTGGCGGTCCGGAGCGGGAAGTCCGGAGGCTGGTGGGGCTTGCCTTCCATGGCAATGCCTCGGCGGGCGCGCGAACGCCGTCGGTTCCCAAGGATTGACCGCCTCCAGACCCCGGGGTATCCTTAAGAGGTCAATGGGAGTGGTTTCTCCGGTTTTCTCTGACGACTTTCGGAGCGTGATCGTGGCAATCCTGGAAACCAGTGATGACGGTGGGCTGCGCCTGCCCCCAGAGTTGATCGGCGGGGTTAGACCGCACGCCAGGTTCGAGTTGGAGGTTCTAGGCGATATTCTGCTCCTGCGGCCAGCCGACAGGGACCGACCCTTCTGGCGACAGGCAACCTCGCAACAACGGGCGGAGGCGTTCCAACATTGGGCGGAGGCGCCCCGGCCGCCCGCGCCCGATCTCTCGGACGAATCGCTGCGGCGCGAGAACCTCTACGACTGATGACCCGCTATCTGATCGACACCAACGTGTTGCTCCGCAGTGCCGTGGATACGTCCGCCCGCAACCCCGCGGCGGCCGGTGCGATCGCCATCTTGCTCGCCCGGGGCGACGAAATGCTTCTTGCCCCGCAGGTGCTGATGGAGTTCTGGTGCGTCGCCACCCGCCCGGCCGCTGCAAACGGTTTTGGCTGGCCCGTCGATGTGGTTCGTGGTGAGATCGACAGACTTCTTGACCAGTTCCCACTCTTGTCGGAGACGGCTGAAGTATTCGGCGAATGGCTGCGTTTGGTCACAAAGCACAAGGTGACTGGCAAGCAGGTGCATGACACACGGTTGGTTGCCATCCTGAACACCCACCAGGTCGCCCGATTGTTAACGTTCAACACGGATGACTTCAAGGTTTTTGGCGCGATTGCCATCTCGCCCGACGAGATTGTGGCCGATTGATCGGTGTTCCGCGCCAGTGGCCCCGATGGCTCGCCAATCGAGGCGGCGGAGGCGTAAGACTAGCTTCAATACGCCAAAAGTATCTCGTGCCGGCGGCACCCCGATAGCAAAGATATCGGGGCCACCCGCGCCCCAAAGGCCCGGCAAACGTCGGCCGATCTTAGGATACTGCCCCAACGGGGTGAAATCTGGCCTTTATCGGAACGAAGCGAATTTCCACGCGCTTCTGCAAAGCGGCGGCAATTCGCCGCAACATCGCCAGCGACTGGCCTTCATAATCCGCGTCCTCCAGGCGGCAGATCACCGACGCGGTCGTGCCCACCAGCTTGGCAAGTTCCCGTTGGGTAAGACCGGCCTCCTCTCGGAGGTCGTGTATCTGGCGGGCAATGGCCGCATTGGCTCGCTCTTCTTCCAGAAGGGCCAGCTTCTTGGGGCGCCCGTCGAAGTATCGGCGGCGCAAAATCTCCGCTGCATCGCTGGTGGGTTTCCGGCTTCTGTTACTCACCTTTTTCCTCGCCATATCAGCCCTCCCGGTAGGTGTGACACGCAGGATCGCGGTCAAAACTGCTCTTTTGCTCTACTGCCAAGTCGATGTCCTTGGGCGGGACCAGGCGCTCTTTGATCAGCCCGTGGGCGAGAACGGCGGCGGTGCGCTTGCCAATATGTTCGCATATTTGCGAACAAAAGTCAAGCCCGCCGGACTGCGGTGTGCGGCAAGATTCTCTGGCGGAAGAATTCACGGCCGTTCACGGTCGTTTCCGGCGCAGCCGGTAGTCGGCCCGGCGTTTACGCCGGGTGCCGCGAACGCGCGGTACCGGCCAGGGTTTCTCTGAGTCCGCCTGTCAGCCTCGTTCACGAGGCTCCTGCCATGAGAGGAGGCCGGTGAACGGGCCTGACATTGTATGTGGCCCGGATGGGAATTCGACCGGCGTAAACGCCGGCCCTACGACCGCCTGCGGCGGAAAGGCTCGTAAACGAGCCCGATTGCTGTCGCCCAACGCCTGCCAGGAAATCTCGCTGCACACGGACTGCGTCCGGGGGGCGGGCGGAAACACCGGCGCCGGCCGCTACTTCTCTTCGTGGTGTTCCACCAGGGGGAAGTAGAGCTTGAAGTCGAACTCGGGGCTGTTGTCGCCATCGTGGCAGGAGTAGCAGTTCTGCTTCCTCGAGGTGGGATCGGCGGCCTCTTCCGCGGTGAGCCGCACCGCAATGCGGAGCTTCGCCTGCAAGACCTTGTCGTTGCCCGCCTCGGCGTCCGCGTGCTTCTGGCTCGGGCCATGGCAGTCCTCGCAGCCCACGTTCACCAGCTTGGGCGTATCCTTCTCGCTCAGGTAGCCGCTCTTGTATGGGAAGAACTTCTGCGGGTTCCAGCCGACGACGTGGCAACTGATGCACTCCGGATCGTACTGTCGCGGCGGCACGGCCTGGAGCAGGGAGTTGAACGCCTGGAAGTGGGGCGTCCTTCTCCAGACCTTGTACGATTCCACGTGGCAGTCCTTGCAAGATTCGCTGCCGGCGAACCGGCCGTTGGTCTCCGCCAGGGGGTGGGGTCGCGGGCGGATGTCCAGCCCGGCACGCCCCTCGAGCTGATCCAGGTAGGCAGCCTTGAGTTGCTCTTGGTAGGCGGTCATCAGGGCGACCATCTCCCGCGACGAGCCGAATCGCGAATCGAGCGTCACCCGCTGATAACGGACCGGCGGCTGCCGGGGAGGGTCGTAGAGGCCCAGCACCACGGCGTACTCGCCTTTTTCGCCGACCTCGACGAGCCGGGCGCCGCCGGGGCGGATCTCCTGCGCCTTGGCCGGCGGCTCGTCTCCACCGCCCGCCGTCACCACCAGGTCGAAGTCCGGAAACTTCTGCGCCAGTTCCAGCGACTCCGCCTTCGAGGCATAGGCCAGCAGGACAAAGAGGTCGGCGTTCTGCTTCAGAATCGGCAGCACCTTGGCGATCGCCGGCTCGGGGTCCATCAGCTTGACCGAGGCGTTGTTGATCTGGTTCTGATATCCCTTCCCCAGTACGGCGGTGACGCCGATCTTCCGGCCGGCGGCCGGGATGATCTTGGTCCATGCAAGCTTGGCTTCGTCGAAGTCGTACAGGCCGACGTTGGCCGACAGGAAGGCACTGGGCTGGTTGTTGACGGGCAGCACGGCAGCCAGTACCTCGTCGGTCGGCAGTTGGAGGTCGACGGTGCCCAGCCCCATGGCCGCGTAGCCGGTCTTCCGCATGGCCTCGGCCGCGATCTGGAATTTCATCTCGGCCTGGCGGCCGAAGCCCTTGGCCATCCCGCCGACGTCCAGGCCGACAACGGGCCAGCCGCCCTGCTTGGCCGCGGCCTGGTCGGCCGAGCCCTTGTTGGGGTAGGGCCAGCCGTGGCTCCGCAACGTCTGGAACATCGTGTACCGCCGGCTCGTCCCCCCTTTCATCTGGTCCAGCCCCGCACAGCCGCACGGCTCCAGGTAGCCGTCCTGCCTGCCTGTAATCACCAGGGCCAGCCTCGGGGTGGGCCAGTCGACGAAGATTGGGCCGTTTTCTTTGACCGCGTCGAAAGGCACCCCGCTGTGCTTGCGGGTCGGCGGGACCTTTAGCGCCGGCATGGCGCCGGACGCGGCTGCGCCGGGTACCCCCCCCCCGCCGGCCGGCTTCGACCCGGGATCGAGCTTGATCTCCGTCTTAGCGGGCGGTTC
>JBEKCP010000187.1:0-9481 GCA_050014815.1 Thermoguttaceae bacterium
GACGAGGTGGTCGCCGTGGGCGCGGCCATCCAAGGGGGCGTGCTGGCCGGCGAGGTCAAAGACATCCTGCTCTTGGACGTGACGCCGCTCTCGCTGGGCATCGAAACCCTCGGCGGCATCATGACCAAGCTCGTCGAGCGCAATACGACCATCCCGACCGAGCGGAAGCAGATATTCAGCACGGCCGACGACAACCAGACGGCCGTCACCGTGAAGGTCTATCAGGGCGAGCGGTCCATGGCGGGCGACAACCGCCTGCTGGGCCAGTTCAACCTGGAAGGACTCCCGCCGGCCCCCCGCGGAGTGCCCCAGATCGAGGTCAAGTTCGACATCGACGCCAACGGCATCCTGCACGTCTCGGCCAAGGACCTCGGCACCGGCAAGGAGCAGAAGGTGCGGATCGAGCAATCCAGCGGCCTCTCCGAGGGCGAAATCGACCGGATGCAGCACGATGCCCAAGATCACGCCGAGGAGGACAAGCGGAAGCGGCAACTGGCCGAGCTGCGGAACCAGGCCGATACGATGACCTGGCAACTGGAGAAGCTCATCCAGGAGCACGACGCCAAGCTGTCGGCGGCCGACAAGGAGGCCGTGACCCGGGCGATCGAGAAGACCCGCGCGGCCGCCAAGGGGGAGGACGTCGAGACCATGAAGTCGGCCCTGCACGAGCTCGAGCAGGCATCGCACGCCCTGAGCCGCACGCTCTACGCGACGGCCGGAGGTCAAGCACCCGGGGCCGCGCCCGGCGCCGGCGCCACCGACGGCGCCCAGCGGGGACCCGGCGCCCAGGGCAACGCCGGCGGCGAAGACGAGGCCATCGACGCCGAGTTCGAGGTGAAATAGACACACGCTTTGGACCCAGTGCTGCCTCGGCCTCCATCGCAAGCCGAATTGATAAAAGTATCCACCTTTGCAAGAATTAACTAGCGCCACGCCACCCAATAGCCTGGCATTACCCGCACATTGAGAGCAAGTCATGACACCCGAACAACAACAAAACTTTGACCTTCTTAGCCACGGCCCGTGGGTGCCAGTTCAGTACGTTGCTGACTATTATGGCGTGACGTGGCCGTTCGCAGGGGACCTACGCCACGACTACGATCTTTGGGAAAGCCAACTCCGAAGGCGACCGGCGCACGGAGAGGGGCAGGTATCCCGATACTTGATTGAGGACTTCATGCAGCGAAAACAGGTGATCCCCAAGAAATGGATGGGCGCACATTTAGGGATGGCTCCAGCGTCACTCGACGCCCTGCTCGGAAGACTTGAAGGTATTGGACTTCGGCGGCAGCGGTACGTTGTCTACCCAGAAATGATCGCGGAGTCGTTGCCGGAGGACATTGTGCCCAACCTGAGAGGTCTCCGCTTCCGGACTTTTTCCGACCACAACTCCTTCTGTGCACGGCTACACGCTGAGCTTCGCGACGACCTGCACCTCGAGGTAGAGCCGCTGTTCTGTGCCACATCCGTCGAGCTCGCGGATTACCCCCGCCAGTATGCAAACAGTTTCGACTGCATCACCCTTCAGCCTCTCAGTGGACGCCACCAGATGTGGCTCGATTTTCACAAGCCTATGAATTTAGGGCCGGACCGCTGCTCCAAACTCTTCTATCTTGCGAATCACCAAACCCTGGAGCCATTCCGAGCCGGTACTCGCGAGCCAGATCTTGCCGTCTATGAACAGTTCATTGGGGGCCAAGTGCATGAGGGGTGACGGACTATTCTCGGTAGGCGCAGATCGCCTCCTTCAGGAAATCCGGGGTTATAGCAAGGACGGAACCGCGCTTTTCCCACGGAATCTGGACACGGGCGGGGCTAGGCGGCAACCGGACGAGACCGTCCATCACTGGTTTAGACGGCTTGTTGACGATTACGCCGACAGCAGGCCAAAAGCGTGTGCAGTTGAAGATAACATCGCCGTCTTTGCCGCGTTGCAATGGCGTCACATGACACTCACATGCGCCAGTATTCAGGTGATTGTTGCACGCTGCGACTTAGACGACTTCTATCTCGCCGATCCCGCGGACCCGGCCGACGCCAGGTACCTACGCGACGCCCAGTACCTGCGACTTGATCTCGACTATGAGACGTTGGGGGATCTGTTTTCCCATCCGCTTCCGCATGTTCACGTAGGTGAAGGATTCTCCGCGCGATTTGCATTGGACGGTGGCAATTCGGGGAACATCGTCGCAGATTTCATTGAGTTCATCTATCGGCACCATGTTCCCCTAAAATGGCGCCGATGGGCGGAACGCGAGTGGAACCGGCATTTCGCAGCCCTTGCGGGTGACGAAGACGACAACCCATTACCACGAATACTGGAAGCTTTTGACTCAAACCAGTTCGACATCCTAAAGCAAATGTCGCGCGAACTTGCGGAAATAAGAACGGTGCTGAGGCACCGCAAGGACAGCTTCTTTGCCCTCCGCATGGACGGTTCCGACCGCGAACTAATCGAGTACCCGAGTGCACGGTAAGGACCGCGTCCACCCTAACTCTCTCCCGGAGGGAGAGGGGACCATAACAACATGCCACTTCGCTTCGACAAACTGACGATCAAGGGCCAGGAGGCGGTGGCCGCGGCCCAGTCGCTCGCTTCCGAACTGGGAAACCCCCAGATCGAGCCGCTGCACCTGTTGGCCGCTCTCGTGCGCGAAACCGACGGCGTGATCGGGCCGCTCCTGGAGCGGATCGGCGCCAACCGGCCCCAGTTGGAAGCGATCGTCAAGTCCGAGATCGATCGGCTCCCGAAGCAGCAGGGCGGCAGCCCGCCGCAGCCCGGCGCGGAGCTGGGCCGCGTGTTGGACGCCGCCCAGCGCGAAGCCGACGCCATGAAGGACGAGTTCGTCTCGACCGAGCACCTGCTGTTGGCCCTGGTCAAGGTCGACTCGAAGGCCAAGAACATCCTCAAGCTCAACGCCATCGACGAGCAGAACGTTCTGAAAGCACTCCAGGCGGTCCGCGGCAGTGCCCGGGTCACGGACCAGAACCCCGAGGCCAAGTTCCAGGCCCTGGAGCGGTACGGGATCGACCTGGTGGAGCGGGCCCGGCAGGGGAAACTCGACCCGGTGATCGGCCGCGACCAGGAGATCCGCCGCGTCATCCAGGTCCTCTCGCGGCGGACGAAGAACAACCCCGTGCTGATCGGCGAGCCGGGCGTCGGCAAGACGGCGATCGTCGAGGGACTGGCGCTGCGGATCGTCGCGGGCGACGTGCCCGAAAGCCTCAAGAACCGCCGCGTGATCGCCCTGGACATGGGGGCCTTGATCGCCGGCACCAAGTACCGCGGGGAGTTCGAGGAGCGCCTGAAGGCCGTGCTCCGCGAGGTAGCCGACGCCGCCAACGTCGTCATGTTCATCGACGAGCTGCACACGGTCGTCGGGGCGGGCCGGGCCGAGGGGGGCAGCGACGCGGCAAACCTGCTCAAGCCGGCCCTGGCCCGCGGCGAGCTCCGCTGCATCGGCGCCACCACGCTGGACGAGTACCGCAAGTACGTCGAGAAGGACGCCGCGCTGGAACGCCGTTTCCAGCCGGTCTTCGTGGGCGAGCCGAGCGTCGAGGACACGATCGCTATCCTCCGCGGACTGAAACCCCGGTACGAGGCGCATCACCGGGGCGTGAAGATCAAGGACTCGGCCCTGGTAGCCGCGGTCAATCTCTCGCACCGCTACATCGCCGACCGCTTCCTGCCGGACAAGGCCATCGACCTGATGGACGAGGCGGCCAGCCGGCTGGCGATGGAGCTCCAGAGCGTGCCCCAGGAGATCGACGAGGTGCAGCGGCGGCTCGTGCAACTCGAATTGGCCGATCGCCAACTGGCCGACGAGACCGAGGAGCACGCCCGCCAGGGCCGCGCGGACATCCAAGAGGAGATGGGCCAGCTCCGCCGCAAGCTGGCCGACCTGCGGCGGCAATGGGAACTGGAAAAGAGCGGGCTGGGCGGCGTCCACGAGATCCGTCGCAGTCTCGACGAGGCCCAGCTCCAGTTCGATCAGCTTGCCGCTGCCATCAAGGAGAAGCAGTCGTCCGGCGTGGTGGTCGGCGAGTCGGACTACCAGAAGCTCTACGAGCTCGATCTGCGGCGCAAAAAGCTTTCCGAGCAGCTCGATGCGGCCGATAAGACCGAGGCCCCCGCCGCCGGCCGCCGGCTCCTCCGCCGCGAGGTCGGGCCAGAGGAGATCGCCGAGGTCGTCTCCGCCTGGACCGGCATCCCCGTGAGCCGCATGATGGAGACGGAGCGGGCCAAGCTCCTGGTGATGGAGGAGCGGATCCACCAGCGGCTGGTCGACCAGGAGGAGGCGGTCCGGGCCGTCTCGGACGCCGTCCGCCGCAACCGCTCCGGCCTGGCCGACCCCAATCGCCCCATCGGCTCGTTCATCTTCCTCGGCCCCACCGGCGTGGGCAAGACCGAGCTTTGCAAGGCCCTGGCCGAGGTGATGTTCGACAGCGAAAACGCCATGGTCCGCCTCGACATGAGCGAGTTCATGGAGCGGCACACGGTCAGCCGGCTGATCGGGGCCCCGCCCGGCTACGTCGGCTACGAGGAGGGGGGCATGCTCACCGAGTCGGTCCGCCGCCGCCCCTACGCCGTCATCCTGCTGGACGAGATCGAGAAGGCCCACCGCGACGTCTTCAACATCCTGCTCCAGGTCCTCGACGACGGCCGGCTGAGCGACAGCCACGGCCACACGGTCGACTTCACCAACACGATCGTCGTGATGACCTCGAACATCGGCAGCCAGGCGATCGAGGAGATTACGCGGGAGGGCGGCACGGAGGAGCAGGTCCGCGAGGCGGTCACGGAGACGCTCCGCGCGAAGTTCCTGCCCGAGTTCCTCAACCGCGTCGACGAGACCCTCATTTTCCATCCGCTTTCGCGGGGCGACATCCGGAAAATCGTCGAGTTGCAGGTCCAACGGCTCCAGGCGCAGCTCCGGGAGAAGGGCATCGAGGTCGAGGCCACTGAGGCGGCCGTTGCGGCCGTCGCGGCGGAGGGCTACGATCCGACCTACGGCGCGCGGCCGCTGAAGCGGGTCATTCAGCAGCGGCTCCAGAACCCGCTGGCCGTCGAGCTCTTGAAGCAGGAGATCGCCGAGGGCAGCCGCGTCCGCATCGACTACGCCGACGGCGAGTTCACGTTCGAGCCCGTCGAGCCGGGAAAGTAATCGCCCGATACCCCGTAGTGATTTTCAAGACGTCGCCGAAGAATAACTTCCAGCTTTCAAAACGCCATCAGTGACTCAGCCACGGATGGAACACGGATTCCACACGGATGTTTCAGGAAACAAATCGCTTGAATCCGACCCCCTATCTTCGATCTGTGTTCGATCCGTGTTCCATCCGTGGCTGAATCCGGAAGTTATTCCTCGGCCGGGGCTAGACAGCAGTTTTCCACGCCCCCTCGCTGTACCATTAACCGGGAAGCCGATCATGCCCCGAGAGACCATGACCCCCCGCCAGCGGATGTTGACTGCGCTGGACCACCAAGTACCCGACCGCGTGCCGATCGACCTGGGCGGCAACCAGACGGGCATCCACCGGTCGGCCTACGAGGGGCTCATTGAACATCTGGGGATCGACGATTCGGTGGTCATCATGGACGCGGTTCAGCAGCTCGCCCGGCCGTGCGAGGCGGTGCTGGAGCGGTTCCACGTCGATACCCGCTACATCGCGGCCTCCGCGGCGGAAGGCTTCGACGGGAGCATCGTCAAGAGAACTCGCAACGGACGCCTTTGGCACGACCTGACCGACGAGTTCGGCATCACCTGGTCCATGCCGGACGACCGGCCGAACTACATGGACATCTCGCACCATCCGCTCGCCCGAGCCACGATCGACGACCTCCGCTCCTACCCGTTCCCCAAGGGGGACGATCCGGGCCGGTTCGCCGGCCTCCGCCAGCGGGCCCTCCAGTTGCGCAAGGAGACCCCGTACGCGGTGGTCAGCGGCATCTCGGGCGTCGTCTATGAAATCTGCTGGTACCTCCGCGGCCTCGAGCGGTGGTTCATGGACATGCTCACGGGGCCGGAGTTCTGCGAGGCACTCCTGGACGCGACGCTGCGGTTCTGGATGGACTGGTTCCGGGCCTTTTGCGACGAAGTGGGCGACCTGGTCGACGTCATTATGATCGGCGACGACCTGGCGGGGCAGAAGGGTCCGCTCTTCCGGCCCGACTTCTACCGCCGCGTGGTCAAGCCGCGGCACAAGCAGTTCGTGCAATACATTCGCTCGCGGACCGCGGCGAAGATCTGGTACCACACGTGCGGCGCCTGCACGGAGTACATCCCCGACCTCCTGGACAACGGGATCCACATCCTCAACCCGGTGCAGATCAGCGCGGCCGGGATGGACCCGGCGGCGTTGAAGGCCCGGTTCGGCGACCGGCTGGTCTTTTGGGGCGGCGGGATCGACGCGCAGCACGTCCTGCCCGTGGCCACGCCCGAGCAGGTCCGCGAGGAGGTGCGGCGGAACCTGGCCGTCTGGAAGCCCGGCGGCGGCTACGTCTTCAACAACGTCCACAACATCCAGGCGGGCGTCCCGGCGGAGAACATCGTCGCGCTCTACGACGCGGCCTATGAATTCGGGTTCTATGGGTAGCAGCACAGCGCCGGCGCGTGAGAGGCTATTGTTTAGCGGGCGGGCCGGGTTGCGCCGCGGCATTGCCGAGGCTGCGGAAGGCCACTACAATACTCCAGAGGTGAACACTGCCGGAACGCTGCGATCGGGAGGAACATGCGATGGTCCGAGCGAAGGGCCGATACCGAAACCAGATGTTGGAGCTGGACGAGCCGCTTGCTCTTGCTGACGGGACGCCGGTCGAGGTTGACGTCTACCTCGCCGACGAGGTCCAGGCTGCCGAGGCCCACGCGTGGGCGTCGCTCGGCATGGGTCGCTTGGAGGAAGTGTGGGACAATCCCCAGGACGCGATCTACGACGACTGGAAGAAGCTCTATGGAGTTTAGGCCCGGGGACGTCTAGACTTCCCTTTCCGTCGGCTCGTTGCCCGGTCAGCCTTGGGGCGTCAAACGGGCAATAAGGTCCCGCCGCTTCACGGGATAATGCTCGCTTCCTGGTATTGACCCTTCGCCCGTGGAAGCCGCAAGCGGCGTCCCATTACACCGGCGAGAAATTGGTGCTCTAGTAGGGGATAACCTGCATCGAGTGGAATCCGGACTCTTCACACGGGCCGGAATGGTCTGATTGGGCGCTGCCGATGCCGCCGGGGTTGGCGCCCTTCACGGTTTGGGGCCATCCTTCCTCCCGGGCGCAATCTGCTCCAGGACTCTGTGCCAGTAGTCCCAGTCGTGCTCGCGGAGGACACGCCGCTCGAAGTCACGGGCAAGTTCGGGGTTCGCCTCGGCCAAAGTGCGAAGTCGGGCAACAGCGGAATCATCGTACCATGAATCATCCCCAGAAAGGCGGGAGATCCCGCTGATACAAGGTGCCGCGGGATAGCAAAGCCCCCAGTACCGATACTTGTGCCAACGAGTAAGGCCAGGATGCTCGCAAGGAACACCCAGGTCACCCGCCACTCGCTGGAGCAGCGTTGAGTATTCCTCAGTGCGCTCATGGACAGGAAAGCCGAAGACGCGGTACTGGAAAACCGATCTATCGTATCCGCAATCGGGGCACTCCTCCACGAACCACGACCAGTCGACGGCCAGGAACCAGGCGACTGTAGCCGCGAGGAGACCAGCCAGGCCGATGATGAGACGGCGCTTTCGCATGGCCCGAGAGCCTAATACCGGTAATACTCCGGCTTGAACGGCCCGTCGGCGGAGATGCCCAGATACGCAGCCTGCTCGGGGGAAAGCCTGGTGAGCTTCACGCCGAGCTGCGCGAGATGCAGCCGCGCGACCTCCTCGTCGAGCCGCTTGGGCAGGCAATGCACTCCCAGCGGATACTTCTCCGGCTCGGTCCACAGGGCCAGTTGCGCCAGCACCTGGTTGGTGAACGAGTTGGACATGACGAACGACGGGTGGCCGGTCGCGCAGCCCAGGTTCACCAGCCGGCCCTCGGCCAGGAGGACGATCGAATGGCCGTCGGGGAAGATGTAGCGGTCCACCAGGGGCTTGACGTTCACCCGCTTGACGTTCTTCCGGCCGTTGAGCCAGGAGACGTCGATTTCCAGGTCGAAGTGCCCGATGTTGCAGACGATCGCGTCGCGAGGCATCTTGTCCAGGTGGCGGCCAAGGATGACGTCGCGGCAGCCGGTCGCGGTGACGAAGATGTTGCCGCGGGAGCAGGCGTCGTCCATGGTGGTCACTTCATAGCCTTCCATGGCGGCCTGGAGCGCGCAGATGGGGTCGATCTCGGTAATGAGCACCCGCGCGCCGTAGGAACGCATCGACTGGGCGCAGCCCTTGCCGACGTCGCCGTAGCCGCAGATCACAACGACCTTGCCGGCCACCATGATGTCGGTCGCCCGCTTGATCCCGTCGGCCAGCGACTCGCGGCAGCCGTAGAGGTTGTCGAACTTGCTCTTGGTGACCGAGTCGTTCACATTGATGGCGGGTACGGCCAGGTCGCCCCGCTCGTGCATCTGGTAGAGGCGGTGCACGCCGGTCGTGGTCTCTTCGGAGAGGCCGCGGATGCCGCCCAACAGGTGGCGGTACTTCTCGCCGTGGACCATCGCCGTCAGGTCGCCGCCGTCGTCGACGATGAGGCTCAAAGGGGAGCCGTCCGGGAAGAAGAGGGTCTGCTCGATGCACCAGTCGTACTCGGCGTCGGTCTCGCCCTTCCAGGCGTAGACGGGCAGGCCGCGCTCGGCCATGGCGGCCGCGGCGTGGTCCTGCGTCGAGAACTTGTTGCAACTGCTCCATTGCACCTCGGCCCCCAGCTCCAGGAGCGTCTCGATCAGCACGGCGGTCTGGATGGTCATGTGGAGGCAGCCGGCGATGCGGGCCCCCTGGAGCGGCTTGCTCGGGCCGTACTTCTTCCGCAAGGCCATCAGGCCGGGCATCTCGTTCTCGGCCAGCTCGATTTCCTTGCGGCCCCAGGAGGCCAGCGACAGATCGGCGACTTTATAGGGCAGCTTCGTCTCGACTTGCGACACGGCATGTATCTCCTTGGGGTTGTGAACTTGAGATGCAGCGATTTATCTGAGATGGTGGTAGCCACGGATGAAACACGGACGGAACACGGATGAAAAGCAATTTGTTCTCTCGTCCGACTCGGCGTGGCCGTCCTTTCCGTGTTCAATCCGTGTTTCATCCGTGGCAACGTAACATCCTTATGACCTGCAACAAGTTCCTTATCTTACGTCGGTAGGGGGGTCGCTGGCAAGGGCCTCTCGGGCGGCGCGGACGAAGGCCTCGACGGCGGCCGGGTCCTTTCGGCCTGGCCGGGCCTCGACCCCGCTGGCCGTGTCGACGGCCCTGGCCCCGGTGGCGCGGATCGCCGCGGCCACGTTCTCCGGGCGTAGCCCGCCGGCCAAGACCATCGGCGGCTCGGCGATTTCCGTCGCATAGAGTCGTGCGGC
>JBEKCP010000188.1:0-9443 GCA_050014815.1 Thermoguttaceae bacterium
CTGACCTGATGACCGGGGCAGCCTGGCCCGGTCGGAACAGGTGGGCGAACTTCGCCAGAATGAGGGCTATCGCTGCGGCTATCCCTGCGCAAACACTAGCCCGAAGCGCAAGCGAGAGAGTGGCGGCCGATTTCCCTCGCTGGCGCGTCGGGCTAGTGTCGACCGAACCATCCGGATTATCGCTGCGGGGGATCCTCGCCCGAGAGCCCGAGCAGGCTGAGCCACTTTCCTCGAGCCGGTTTCGCCGGCGAGCCGTCGGCCGACAGTGCACCGGAGCCGCCGGAGGGCTCCATGGTCCGGACCCTTTCGTCGAACCCGGCCTGCTGCCGGGCGAGCTTGGCCCGCTGGATCGACAGCTCGACTTCGGCCTGGCGAAGCTTTTCGTGCCATTCGTCCTGGAGACGGTGCAGGGTCTCTCGCTCCTGGGAAATCAGGGCGTCGCGATCGAGGATCTCATCCCTCGCAGCCGCGGCCGAATGTTCGCCCCGGCCGGCTTCAAGCCGCCGGAGTTCTTCGATCTGGCGATCCTTCTCGGCCAGGAGACGATCCGTTGTTGCCATGATCTCTTCTATGCGCGGGCGGTCCAGGGCGATCTGGTTGCCGTTGAGCTCCTCGCAGGACTCCAGCGCGACCAGGATGCGGCGCTTCTCCGTCTCCCAATCGACGATGCCGCCCGGCACGGCACGGCGGGACTGCGACTGCCCCTGTTCCAGTTCGGCCAAGTGCTTCTGGAGGTCGGCGTTGCGGGCCTTCAACTCGCGGAGGTCGCACATGGCCATCTCGTAGCGGCGGAAGAGGCCCTCCGGATCCGGCTCGCCAGGGCACCCGCTCGCGGGTCCGGCCGCTTTCGCCGGCCGCCCGGCCAGCTTCTCCTGCAATTGGGCACAACTCTGGCGAAGCACCGCCACCTCGCCGAGGAGCCGCTGGACTTGCCCGACCAACTGCTCCTCGACCTGGCGCCACCGCCGCCGCTGGGCGACGAGGAACTCGCGGACCCGGCCGTGTTGAAGCGACAGGGTCCGGCAGAAGTCCTGCGTCCACGGGTCCTCTGCGACGGGACCGGTCAGGTTGGGATCCAAAGGTGCGTCCATGGATTATCCGGCTGCGGCAGCGCATAGGCCCGCACCGCCTCCAGACAGCGCGGGGCTACCCCTCTCTTATCTATATAGGTCACAGACGGCCCCCGATCAAACCTGGCGCACCGTTTCTGACGGGCAAAACGGTTGTGCGGGTTGGGCGGCAAGGTTTCCGGGTAGCCGGCACACTCCGTGTGCCGGACTGCCGCACACGGAGTGTGCGGCCTACATAGGCGGACTGCCGCACACGGAGCGTGCAGACTACGTGCCGGGACCGTCGATCGGCCGTCAGCGGTAGAGGAGCGAGCCGGGCTTCGGCTCCGTGGCCTTCGGCGCCACGGGCTTCGCGCCGCCTGGCGCCGGCTGCCCCGCGGCGCCAGGCTGCGGCGCCCACCGCGTGAAAATAGCCTGCCCGGGACCCGTGTAAACCGCGAACTCCATGCCGTTGAAAATCGCTCGGTGCCAGTTCTCCGGCTGGAGGACCTTCTGGTCGGTCACCTTCTCTTTCTCCTTGGCAAGGGCCGCGGCGATCCGTTCCTGGACCAGGGCCTCGAAACGGCTTTGTGAGATCGTGATGGTCTTCTCCTCCGGGGCCGGTTGGGCGACCGCCAGATCCCGAACGAGCCACGTGCCGCCCACGACGGCAACCGCAGAGACCAGAACCCAGAGCGACTTCTTCATAGTTCTCTCTCCTGATTTTAAGCCTGCACAAGGTCTAATGGAAAAAAGGGCAGTCCGACGGCCATATTGTATCCGACGGGCAGAAAGTCGGCCATGGCCCGCCCCCGCCTGTTTTCCCCGCCCGGCAGGCGTAGAATAACGGCTGGCCGAAGGGTCTTAGGCTTTGGCACCAAGACCCAAGACCTAAGGCCCAAGACCCTCTGGAAGACAGTGGAACCCATGCTGCACTTATTACGAACCCTGTTCTGGGGGATCTGCCGATGGCTGTCGCACGCCCGATACCGCGTGCGGGTCGTAGGGGGGGAGAAGCTCCGGGAGCTTCGCGGGCCGACGCTGATCATGCCGAACCATCCGGCGTACATCGACCCGCCGCTGGTAATGGCCCATCTTTGGCTCCCCGGAGGGATCCGACCGGTCGTGGTGGAGACGATGTACCGGATCCCCGTTCTGTATCCGCTGTTTCGGTTCATGGATTCGTTGGAGGTGCCCGAACTCCGCCGGCACAGTCGCGATGCCCGGCAGCAGACGCTGGCCTTGATCGATGCGATCGTCGAAGGACTTGGCCGGGGTGAGAGTTTTCTCCTCTATCCGGCCGGCCGGGCCGCACGGCGGGGCATCGAGGAGATCGGGGGCAACCGGGCCGCCGCCGAAATCCTCAGCCGCTCGCCGCAGGCCAACGTCGTCCTGGTGCGTACCCGCGGCCTCTGGGGCAGCATGTTCAGCTACGCCCCGACCGGCGGCCCGCCCAACCTGGGACGTTGTTTCCTGCGGGCACTGGGCTGGCTTTTGGTCAACCTGCTGGTCTTCGTCCCGCGGCGCGAGGTGACCATGACCGTCGAGGTCGTCGATCGCCGCGACCTCCCCGAGCTGGACCGCGAAAAGCTCAACCGGTACCTGGAAGCATGGTACAACCGCGACCCGGAACAGCCCGTCTTCGTCCCCTATCACCGTCTCTTGGGTCCGCGGGAGTTCCAGTTTCCCCGCCTGGCGACCGACCAGGAAGTCGATCCGAGCAAGATCAAGCCGGCGACGATCCGGGCGGTCAACGACCTCATCGAGGAGCAACTGGGGCGGCCTCTCAGCGACGAGGAAAGACAGCCCGACGCGACCCTGGATCGCCTCGGACTGGACAGCCTCGACCGCATGGACCTGGCGCTGCGGATCGAAGACCGCTTCGGGTTCCATGCCGATCAAGTGGCCGGCACACTGGGCGATTTTTGGGCACTGGCCGAGGGCCTCCTGACGGGCTCCGCGAGCGCGGGGCTGCAGGCGCCGCCGGCCTGGAGCCGGCCGCCCCACCGGCCCGGCCCGGCCGCCGTCCTGGCCGAAACGCTCGTCGAGGCATTCGTCCGCCGGGCCCTGGCATATCCCGACGACGTGGCCGCCGCGGACCAGCTTTCCGGCGTGCTCAGCTACCGCAAGTTGTTGGTGGGCGCGCGGCTCATGGCCCGGCGGTTCAGCCGCCTGCCAGACAACGCCGTCGGAGTGCTCTTGCCCTCCTCCGTGGCCGCCGACGTGACCTTCTTCGCCCTGCACCTGGCCGGCAAGCTGCCGGTGTTGTTGAACTGGACCACGGGCCCGGCCAATCTGGCCCACGCGGTCCGGACGCTCGACATTCACCGCGTCATCACGTCGCAGAAACTCATCGACCGGCTCGGCATCGAAGTGCCCGGCGCGGAGTTCGTCTTTCTCGAGGACCTGCGAGCCGGGGTGGGGAAGTTGGAGGCGGCGATGGCCCTGGTGGGAACGCATGTCCTGCCGCGACGGATGATAACGCGCCGGCCGGGGAGTTCGCTGCGCCCGTCAGAACCCCCCCATGGCAATGGGGGGGCTTTGGCGGAAGATGCTCCGGCCGTCGTCCTGTTCACGTCCGGCTCCGAGAGCACGCCCAAGGCCGTGCCGCTGAGCCACCGGAACCTCGTCACCAACGCAAGGGCCAGCCTCGACGTGCTGAAGCCCAACCCGGATGATTCCATGTTGGCGATCCTGCCGCCGTTTCACAGCTTCGGTCTGCTGGGCAACGTCGTGGCGCCGATCCTGGGCGGCATCCGGGTCGTCCACCACAGCGACCCGACCGACGCCCGCGGCCAACTCCGCCTGATGGCGGCCTACCGAACGACTTACCTGGTGACGACGCCCACGTTTCTGAGCTACCTGCTGGCCGTGGCAACACCTGCCGACCTTCAGTCGCTCCGCGTGATCGTGACCGGCGCGGAGAAATGTCCGGAGGCGATCTTCGCCCGCGCCAAGGAACTGGCCCCGCAGGCGACGATCATCGAGGGCTACGGCATTACTGAATGTTCGCCGGTCGTGGCGGCCAATCGGCCGGAGCGGGTCCGGCCGGGCACGGTCGGGCAGCCGGTCGAGGGCGTCGAGGTCTTGGTCGTCGATCCTGAAACGCGAGAGCCGCTGCCGCCGGGCACGACCGGCCTGTTGTTGGTCCGCGGCCCGTCCGTCTTCCACGGCTACTTGAACTACGACGGCCCCGATCCGTTCGTCCAGTCCGGCGGCCGGCAATGGTACGTCACCGGCGATCTCGTGCGGTTGGACGAGGACGGATACATCCATTTCTGCGGGCGTCTAAAGCGATTTCTGAAGGCCGGCGGGGAGATGATCTCGCTCGTGGCCCTGGAGGAGCCCTTCGCCTCGCTCTACCCGCCGACCGAGCAAGGTCCGCAGGTGGCCGTCGAAGGAATCGAGACGCCCCAAGGGCGATTGATCGTCCTGTTCACCACGCTGGACATTCCACTTCGCCAGGCCAACGCCATCCTCAGCGATGCGGGCTTCCGCGGCGTCATGCGGCTTGATGAAGTCGTGCGGCTCCCTTCGATCCCCGTGCTGGGCACCGGCAAGACGGACTACAAGGCATTGCGGAAGATGGTGGCTGCAAGAGAATAGCCGCAAGATTGCATCCGCGGCTACGATCGCAAGAAAATAAAAACCCCGCCGCTCGCGGCAAAGCGAAACGGCGGGGCCGGAACAGAGAAGAGGCCGTACCATCTATTCTCGATGATAACAGCTTTCCCGCCGTTGTCTATAGCGGCTCGGAAAATTTTTTTCAGGAGCGGCACGAATCGTGGGCATGCCGCCCCCCATGTTTAGGGTATTCGTCTGTGGTTGTGGATTGCACGCCGAGCATTATAATCAGGGGCTCTTGACCGAAACCCTTGTCAAGCGAAGACTTCCGGCGGACGGCCCATGAGCGAAATTGACGAATTCCTCCGGGTGTGCCAGCAGGCAGTCCGCTCCGCAGGGGCTATGGTGCAGGAGTGGATCGGCAAGACGAGCGTCCGCCACAAAGGTCCCTCAGACCTGGTGACGGAGGCCGACTTCGCCTCCCAGGAGGTGATTCGGGCCGCGGTCCTCGGTGCGTTTCCCGATCATCGCTTCCTGGGCGAGGAAGATTCCGAAAAGCCCGAAAAGCCCCGCGACTGCGTCGCGGGGGCCGGGCATGCTCTCCTGGGCGAGAAAGATCCCGCGTACCGCTGGATCACCGACCCCCTGGACGGCACGACGAACTACGTCCACCACGTGCCGCATTACTGCGTTTCCCTGGCCCTGGAGCACCGGGGTGACGTGTTGGTCGGGGCCGTCTATGATCCTTGCCAGGATGAGTGTTTTTCGGCGGCCCGGGGCCAAGGCGCTTATCTGAACCAAAGTCGCATGCACACCAGCGACGTGGCCGACTTGTCGGATGCCTTGGCGGCCACGGGTTTCCCCGCCCAGGTCACGCCCAAGGCGCCGGACCTGCTGGTCTTTAACGAGGCGGTCTTCCGCTGCCAGGGCGTCCGCCGGACCGGGTCGGCCGCACTGAATCTCTGCTACATGGCGGCCGGGCGATTCGATGTGCTCTGGGCCTTCTCGACCAAGGTTTGGGACGTTGCCGCCGGGTCGCTCCTGGTCCAGGAGGCCGGCGGCGTCTTGACCGCGCCGGACGGCGGCCCCTTCATCCTCGACCACGCCCGGTACATCGCCGCGGCCAATGCGGCCCTTTATCCGGCCGTCCGTGAGATGATCCGCCGGGCACTGGGGTAAACGTCTTGCGGCGGGGCTTGCGAAGCCGCAAGTGGCTTTTCTAATCCCCAATCGCTCCTTCAGCGCCCCCCCGTACGTAGTAGTCGCCCATCCAGATTTCCCATCCCATCCTTTATTTCCGGCGGCCGGCCAATTAGACTGGATATAGTCGCTCGTCCCGTTGACTTATCTCACTTGTCTTGGCCCGCTCATTTCGGAGCCTCGTCTTTGGTAAGATGAGGGAGCTTGCTGAACTTTGTCAGCAAGGATAGGGGGATATCTGTTGCGAAGAAACCTGCTTCGATTGACGGACGGGGCCATCGCCTGTTTGCTCCTCTGCCGCCTGGCGATGGGGGCGGAGGCGACGCCGGCTCCGCGCGTAGAGCCGGCCAAGCCCTCGGCCGCCGAGGCCCGCGAGCCCGTCGCCGGGGGCGTGGACGAGGCCCAGCCGTCGATCTACTACCTGAAGGACCAGCAGGGGAAACTCCAGCCCGTTGTGAACTTCACCCTGTCGGATTTCGAGAAGGCTTGGAAGCTGCTGCATCAACTCGCCGACGGCGATCAGCGGCCGCGGTACAGTCTTCAGCAGATGTCGGCCTCCGGGACCCTGAGCGGCGACTTCGCGGAGCTGAGCGTGCAGTTCCGCATCCTGGTGCGGGAAGAGCAGTGGACGCGGGTGCCGTTGCGGCTCGATCAGGGCAGGCTGCGCGAGCCGGCCCAGTGCCAGGGGTCGGGCGAGCAGTTCGTCGAGTATGAAGGCGCAGGGGCGGGGTACGTGGCCTGGATCCGCGGGCCGGCCGGGCAGCAGCACCAGATCACTCTCAAGATGCTCGTCCCCGTGGCCACGGTCGGCGAGGTGACGCGGCTGCACCTCCGCGTGCCCCGGGCAACGGCCTCGGAGCTGCGGCTCAAAGTGCCGCTGGTAGGCGCGGTTGCCAAGGTCTCCGAGGGCGCGACCCTCCGCACCCCCAGCAGCACGAAGAACGAAACCGAGTTCACGGTGGCGGGCCTCTCGGGCGATTTCGAGTTGAGCTGGCGCCGGCCGGACGCGAGGGTCGCCGAGGCGCCGACCGTGCTGGAGGCCCAGGGCGCCCTTTCCGCCCGGCTCGACAATCGCGGAGTCGACGCCGAGGCGACGCTTGCCGTCCGCAGCTACGGCAGCACCTTCGACAGCTTCCGGGTCCGGCTCCCGCAAGAGGCCGAATTGGTTCCGGGCGCTCCCAACGGCTACGCGGTGATGCCGGTGGAGAGCACGGGCCCGCCGGGCTCGCGCCAGCGGGTAGTCGAGGTCCGGCTGGCGAAGCAGACCACCGGGCCGGTCGAGGTCCACCTGGCGACCAACCGGGCCATGGACACGACGAAGCCCGGTCCCTGGGTCGAGCTGGCCGGCTTCGAGGTGATCGGCGCGGCCCGGCAATGGGGGACGATCGCCGTCAGCGTTGTGGGCGACTGGCAGATCCTCTGGGGCCCCAGCGCCGGCGTCCAGCAGAGCGACCTGTTGCCCGAGTCGGCGCGTCGCAAGGACATGGTCGCCGCTTTCGATTATTTTTCGCAGGCGTACTCGCTCTCGGCCCGGCTCGTCCCTCGCAAAACGCGAATCAGCGTCGAGCCGGAGTACCTGCTCTCGGTCGACGCCGACGCGGTGCGATTGGACGCGAAGCTCCGCTACACGGTCCGGGGGGCCAAGGTGTTCGCCGTGGACGTGGCCATGCCCGACTGGCAAATCGACGATATCTCCCCGGACAGCCTTGTGGCCGTGGACGGGGTACCCAAGGGCGCCGTCGGCGGGACGATTTCGATCCCGCTGATCCAGGCGTCGGCGGGCCAGTTCGAGGTCCGCCTGCGGGCCCATCGGCCGCTGGCGGCGGACGCCAGGTCGCTGGTCGTACCCCTTCCCCAGGCGCAGTCGAGCGCGCCGGCCTCGGCGGTGCTGGTGGTCCTGCCGGCGGACAACGTCGAGTTGATTCCCGGCGGCGATGCGATGACGGGCCTGTTCCGGCAGCAGGGGACCATTCCCATGGAACTGCCCTCCCGGCAGCAGGAGCCCTTGTTCTACCGGAGCGAGTCGAGCGCCGTCTTCGCCGCCGAGGTCCGCCGCCATTCCCGCCAAATCTCCGTCGACGTCGCCAGCCAGGTGGAGCTTGACGCTCATGGCGGGCGGGTCGAGCAGAAGCTGGCCTACCTGATCTCGTACGAGCCGACGGACCGCCTTACGCTGGAAGTCCCGCGGCGGCTGGCCGAGTCGGGGCGACTGGAGTTGAAGTACGACAACCAGACGGTCGTCCCCATCGCGGCGGACGAGCAGAGCAAGGATGTTTCCAAACCGGTCCGCATGCGAGTTCTGCTCCCGAAGGCCGCCATCGGGCTCTGCGAGCTTTCGGCACGCTACAGGCTGCCGCCGCAAGAATTCTCCCAGGACAAACGCGACGTGGTGGTCGTCCCCCTGGTCATGCCGGGGGAAGGAAACCTCTTGAGCAACCGCCTCGGCGTGTCGGCCGCCGCCGAGTTGCACGTCGAGTCGCGGCCGGGACCTTGGACCGCCGTCGAGGCCGGGGTGCCCCGACCGGACCAGCAGCAATCGCTGCGACTGGCCGCGGCTGGGCCGTCGGACCAGGTCGCCCTCGAGGTCGAGGGCCTCTCCGGAGGCGAAACCGCCCTGGTGGTCGAGAGGGCCTGGGTCCAAACGTGGTTGACCAAAACGGCCCGCCAGGACCGGGCCGTCTTCCAGTTCACCACCAGTCGCCGGCAACTGGAAGTGGCCCTGCCCGCCGCCGTCGATCAGATCAGCGTCGTGCTGGACGGCAAACGCCTGGCCGCGGCCGTCACCGGCGAAAACACCGTGGTCCTTCCCCTGGCCGGCGACGGCCCGGCGGGCCGGCACGTGGCGGATCTGCGGTATCACTCTTCCGACTCCCGGCCGCCCCGCGGCGCCATGACGATCGAGTTGCCGCATCCGCGGAACGACGCCTGGGTGCGGCAAATGTACTGGCAGCTTGTCCTGCCCCGGGACGAGCACGTCGTCGTCTCGCCCGGCGACTGCACCGACGAATCGACCTGGGGATGGAGGGATTGCTACTGGGGTCGCAAGCCGCTCCTCGATGAAGCCGAATTGGAAGACTGGGCCGGTCTCTCGCATTCCGCTCGGGACATCGAGTCCGGCGGCGCGAATTACTATCTGTTCAGCACTTTGGGCGCCGTCAGCCCTCTGGAGCTGCGGACTGCGAGCCGGTCGGCCATCGTGCTGGCCGCCTCGGGTGCGGTCCTCCTCGCGGGACTCGTCTTGCTCTACTGGCCGCGGACGCGACACCCCGCCAGTCTGCTGACGGCCACCGTGGGGCTGGCGGCGGTCGCGGCGGTGCTGCCCGATGCGGCGCTGCTGGGCGCGCAGGCCGCCGTGCTGGGACTCGTCTTGGCCTTGCTGGCCGGGTTGTTGTCGCACATTCTCGGGCGGCGCCGCCGGATGGCGCCGCTGGTGGAGCCGGCCAGCTCCGTGATCGGCAGTAGTGCCCTGACGACTCACACTCCGCTGCCGGCGGCGGCTGCCGCCCCGGCGCCGGCGGCGGCCGGCAGCCCGGCTCCGGCATCCGCCGCGCCGCCTTCCACTTCCCTGATACCGCCGGAATCCCAGCCATGACGGTCGATTGCCGGTTGCTGGTCGCGTGGGTGCTGCTG
>JBEKCP010000189.1:0-9426 GCA_050014815.1 Thermoguttaceae bacterium
GCCTATCCCGAGGCCATCAAGGCCATCGGCCGAAAGATCGCCCTGGAAGGCAATATCCAGGGCAACAAGCCGGAGGAAAAAATCTTGCGCCTCCAAGCCGAGATCGCCAAAACCCCCAAGGAAATGCAGCCGGTCATGGAGACCATCCTGGCCGAGTGCTACTGGCAGTACTTCAACCACAACCGCTGGCGATTCATGCAGCGGACCCAGACAGCCGCCCCTCCGGGCAATGATTTCACCACTTGGGACTTGCCCCGCATCCTGGCCGAGATCGACCGGCATTTCACCAAGGCCCTCTCCTTCGCGCCGGAGTTGAAGCGGATCAAGGTCTCCGAGTACGACGATCTCTTGCAGAAGGGCTCGCTCCCGGACAGCTACCGGCCGACTCTCTACGATTTCATCGCGCACGAGGCATTGAGCTTCTACGCGGCGGGCGAGCAGGCCGGGTCGAAGGCGGAGGACGCCTTCGAGTTGCTGGCCACCAGTCCGATCTTCGACCCGGCGGACGCGTTCGTCCTTTGGGAGCCGAAGACGACCGACGAGGAGTCGCGGACTCTCCGGGCGGTCCGTCTCTACCAGGACCTCTTGCGGTTCCACGAAAAGGACGAGGACAAGACGGCCTGGCTGGACGACGACCTCGGGCGGCTCGAGCTGGGCCACAACACGGCCTTCGGCGAGGAGAAGAACGCCCGGTACAAGGCGGCCCTGAAACGGTTCGTCGACAAGTGGGGCGACCACGAGGTTTCCGCTCGGGCCCGGTTCCTCTGGGCCAGCGTGCTCCAGCAGGAGAACGAGCTGATCGGGGCCCACTGGCTGGCCAAGCAAGGCTGGGAGGCCTTCCGGACCACGGTCGGCGGGCGGATGTGCTACAACCTCCTCCAGCAGATCGAGGCCCGGTCGGCCCAGATCCAGACGGAGCGGGTGTGGAACGATCCCTGGCCGACGATCCGCGTGAGGTACCGCAACGTGACGCAGGTCTATTTCCGCCTGGTCCGCGAGGACTGGGTGGAGCGGATCAAGAGTAACCGGCTTCGGCCCGAGCAGCTCGACGATCATCAGCGGCAGGTCCTTCTGGCCAAGAAGCCGGACCTGGCGTGGTCCGAGAAACTGCCGGCCACCGACGACTTCCGCGAGCGGACCGAGGAATTCCAGGCCCCCAGGGACCTCAAGCCGGGATTCTACTACCTGCTGGCCAGCCACGATCCGGGCTTTGGCCCCGCCAACAACATGGTCACGGTAGCCGACGTGTGGGTGAGCGACCTGGCACTGGTCACGCGGGTCCCCCAGGCGAGCACGACCATCGGGGGATTGGTGCTCCAGGCGAACTCGGGCGAGCCGATCGAAGGGGCCGACGTGCAGCTCTGGATGTCCCAGAACAACGGGTCGTGGCAGGCGGGCCCCACAGCGAAGACCGACAAGAACGGCCTCTTCTCGCTGCCCGGCCAGAATCAGCACGCCCACGCCGTACTGGCCACCTACAAAGGCCAGCAGTTGGCCACCGCCAACGACTATTGGGTCTGGCAGGGCGATGCTCGGCAGATCCCGCACGAGCAAACGATCTTCTTCACCGACCGTTCGCTCTATCGCCCCGGCCAGACGATCCAGTACAAGGGGATCTCGATCGCGGTGGACCAGGGGGCGGATAACTACAAGACCATCGGCGGCCGGGTGCTGACGGTTGTGTTCCGCGATGTCAACGGCAAGGAGATTGCCCGGCAGCAGCACAGGACGAACGACTACGGCAGTTTCAGCGGCAGCTTTACCGCCCCGCGGGACCGGCTGATGGGCCGGATGTCGATCCAGGTCGAGGGCCAGCCGCACGGCAGCGCGGCGGTGAGCGTCGAGGAGTACAAGCGGCCGAAGTTCCGCGTAACGCTCGAAGCGCCCAAGACCGCGGCCAAACTCGGCGAGAAGGTGACGCTCGGCGGCAAGGCGACGGCCTACACCGGCGCGGCGGTGGACGGGGCGAAGCTCCGCTGGCGGGTCGTCCGCGAGGTGCGGTTCCCCATCTGGTGGCATTGGTGCTATTGGTGGCGGCCGTATCCCAGCTCGCCCGCCCAGGAAATCGCCCACGGCACGTCGAAGACCGCGGCGGACGGCTCCTTCAACGTCGAGTTCGTCGCACGGCCCGACCTGGCCGTCCTCGAGAAGGACGAGCCCGTCTTCCACTACGCGGCCTACGTGGACGTGACCGACACGACGGGCGAGACCCGCTCCGGGACGCAGACCGTCAACGTGGGCTATACGGCCCTGGCCGCCTCGATGTCCACGGCCGAGTGGCTGACCGACCAGAAGCCCGTCGCCATCAGCATCTCGACCACCACGCTCGACGGCGAAGGCCAGAAGGCCGACGTGCGGGTCAGGGTCTATCGCCTCAAGCAGCCGGAGAAGGTCCAGCGGGCGAGCCTTGCAGGCGGCTACCCCCGTCCACAGGTGATCCGCCGTGGCCGGGGTGCGCCCTCACCCCGGCCCTCTCCCGGAGGGAGAGGGGGACCGGAGTCGGAGATCAAGCCCGACATGTCCAACCCCAACTCCTGGGAACTGGGCGAGGTGGCGGCCGAAGAGGGTCTGACGACCGACGCGGCGGGCAAGGCCAGCCTGACGCTGAAACTCCCGGCCGGCCCCTACCGCGCCATGCTCGATACGCAAGACCGCTTCGGCCGGAAGGTCACGGCCCAGTTGCCGATCCAGGTCCTCAAGCCCGAAGCCCGGCAGTTCCCCGTCAAGATCGCCGACTTCGTCGGCGCGGAGAAGTGGACGGTCGAGCCGGGCGACGACTTCACGGCCCTCTGGGGCACCGGCTACCAGCAGGCCCGGGCCTACGTCGAAATCGAGCACCGCCGCAAGATCATCCAGAGCTTCTGGACCGAGCCGGGCGCCACCCAGCAGCCGGTCCACCAGCAGGTGACGGAGGCCATGCGGGGCGGCTTCACGCTCCACGTGACGATGGTCCGCGAGAACCGCGCGTACCTGACCAGCCGGAAGGTCGAGGTCCCCTGGACCAACAAGAAGCTCACCGTCGCATGGGAGCACTTCACCTCGAAGCTCGGCCCCGGCCAGAAAGAAACCTGGACGGCCGTCGTCACCGGGCCGGATGCCAAGCGGGCCGTGGCCGAAATGGTGGCCGCCCTCTACGACCAGTCGCTGGACGCCTACCTGCCCCACGGCTGGCCTTCCGGCTTCGGCGTGTTCCGGCAGGATTACTCCGGTCGCAACGCCAATTTCGAGAACCTGCTGAAGCAGCTCAACCACCTCCAGGGCAACTGGCCCGTGGACTGGAAGGACACGAGCTACACCTACCGCCAGTTCCCTGCCGAGATCGTGGCGGACCTGTGGGGGTATGCGTATTTTGGCGCCGGCGGCCGCCCCGGCGGCTTCGGAAGGGGAATGGCGATGAACGGCGTCCCGATGGCGGCAGGGGCAGCGCCCGGCGCGCCCATGGCGGCGCAGCGTCGCGCGCTGGCCCTCCGGGAAGGCGGGGGGGAGCAGGACGCCGCCAAGGGCGAGTTTCGCAAGGCGGCCGGCGACGAGAAGGCCGGCGCAGATCGGGCCAGACCCGGCGATTTGCCGGCGGAGGGGCAAGGCCCCGGCGCGGCCGACCTCGCCCAGGTCTCCGCCCGAAAGAACCTCAACGAAACCGCCTTCTTCTTCCCCCACCTCGTCTCCGACAAAGACGGCACGGTCCGGATCGAGTTCACCATGCCCGAGGCCCTCACCCAGTGGAAATTCCTCGGCTTCGCCCACGACGCGGCCCTGCGGAGCGGCTTGCTGACCGACAGCGTGGTGACGGCGAAGGACTTGATGGTGCAGCCCAACCCGCCGCGGTTCCTCCGCGAGGGCGACGTGATCGAGTTCACCGTGAAGGTGACGAACCAGTCGGCCGCGGCGCAGCGGGGCACCGTCCGGCTCACCCTGGCCGACGCCCGCACCGAGAAACCGGTCGACGCGGCGCTGGGCAACGCGGCGACCGACCGGCCGTTCGATATCCCGTCGAAGGAGTCGCGAAGCTTCTCCTGGAAGCTGGCGGTGCCCGACGGCCTGGGGCCGATCAGCTACAAGGCGGTCGGCTCGACGGGCCGCATATCGGACGGCGAAGAGGGTTTCCTGCCCGTTCTCTCCCGCCGCGTGCTCGTGACCGAGTCGCTGCCCTTGCCGATCCGCGGCCCGGGCACGAAGAAATTCGAGTTCGACCGGCTGCTGCGGTCGGGCGAGTCGAAGACGATCCGGCAGGAGGCCCTGACGCTGCAGATGGTCTCGAACCCCGCCTGGTACGGCGTCATGGCGCTGCCGTATCTGATGGAGTACCCCTACGAGTGCAGCGAGCAGGTGTTCAACCGGTTCTACGCGAACTGCCTGGCGCGGCACATCGCCGCGAGCGATCCGAAGATTCGCCGCGTCTTCGACCAGTGGAAAGGCACAGTGGCCCTGGATAGCCCGCTGGAAAAGAACCAGGACCTCAAGATGGTCGTCCTCGAGGAGACGCCGTGGGTCCGCCAGGCGCAGCACGAGAGCCAGGCCCGCAAGAACGTGGGCATCCTCTTCGACCAGAACCGCCTGGACGACGAGACGGCGCGGACCTTCCAGAAGCTCGCCCAGATGCAGCTTGGCGACGGGGCGTGGCCGTGGTTCCCCGGCGGGCCGGCGAACGACTACATCACGCTCTACATCACGACCGGATTGGGCCGCATGCGCCACCTGGGCGTGAAGGTTGACATGGGCCCGGCCGTGAAGTCGCTCGCCCGGCTCGACGGCTGGATCGACCGGACCTACCGCGAGATCGTCAAGATCGTCGGCCGCAAGGGCGCGAACAACCTGTCGCCCACGATCGCGATGTACCTCTACGGCCGCAGCTTCTTTCTCGAGGACAAGCCGGTCGCCCCGCAACACAAGGAGGCGGTCGATTACTTCCTCGGCCAGGCGCGGAAGCACTGGCTGGCGCTGGCCGACCGCCAGTCGCAGGGCCACCTGGCCCTGGCCCTGAAACGCTTCGGCGACAAGGCCACCCCGCTGGACATCATGCGATCGATCAAGGAGCGGTCCGTCACGAGCGAAGAGCTGGGCATGTTCTGGCGCGATACCGAACTCTCCTGGTGGTGGTACCGCGCCCCGATCGAAACCCAGGCCGTAATGATCGAGGCATTCGACGAAGTGATGAACGACCAGCAGGCGGTCGAGGACTGCAAGGTCTGGCTCCTCAAGCAGAAGCAGACCCAGGACTGGAAGACCACGAAGGCCACGGCCGACGCCGTCTACGCCCTGCTCCTCCGCGGCGAGAACCTATTGGCCTCCGACGCCCTGGTCGAAGTGACGCTCGACGACCTGGCGATCAAGCCCGAAAAGGTCGAGGCCGGCACCGGCTTCTACGAGCAGAAGTTCGTCAAGACCGAGATCAAGCCGGAGTACGGCCGCGTGACGCTGAAGAAGATCGACCCGGGCGTGGCCTGGGGCAGCCTGCACTGGCAATACCTCGAAGACATGTCGAAGGTGACGGCCTACGCGGGCACGCCCCTGGTGGTCAAGAAGGCCCTCTACACCCGCGAAAACACCGCCAAGGGCCCCGTGCTCCAGCCCGTCAAGGGCCAGGTCCAGGTGGGCGACGAGCTGGTGGTCCGCATCGTCCTGCGGGTCGACCGCGACATGGAGTACGTCCACCTGCGGGACTACCGCGGCAGCGGCACCGAGCCGACCGCCGTGCTCTCGCGGTATAAGTTCCAGGACGGGCTGTACTACTACGAATCGACCCGCGATACGGCCACGCACTTCTTCATCGACTACCTGCCCAAGGGCACGTACGTCTTCGAGTACGCGGTCCGCGTGCAGCTTGCGGGGACGTACCAGACGGGCTTTGCGGCCATCCAGTGCATGTACGCCCCCGAGTTCAACAGCCACTCGGAAAGCCTCGTGCTGGAGGCGAAGTAGCGGCCGTTGCGGACAAAAAGTAGGGTGGGACGAGCGACGCGAGCCCCACCATTGCACGGTTGGCGCGTTTCTGGTGGGGCTCGCTTCGCTCGACCCACCCTACGTGCCGTCCTTTCGCAACGAACAGTATTTTGCTGTCGGCCCTTCCGTTACTGGTGCGGGCGGCATAGAATGATTGATTATGGTGAGGCGCAAGAACAAACGACGGGAGGTGTCCAGTGCAAGCGGTGAAAGCCATTGTTGAGGACGGTAATGTCACTCTGCAAGAGCCGCTCAGCGTCAAGGGCCGCGTGGAGGCCATTCTCGTGGTGCTCGACGCCGAGCCTTGGGATGCGTTGATTCGTGACAGCCGTCCCCGCCCCGAACTGACCGGCGCAAGCCGAGAAGCCCTCGAAGAGTTCCTCAGCGGGCAGGCCACTCCGCTCAACCCGGACGCGATGCCGTGAAATCGGTAGCCACCCGGCGCTTTTGGAAGCTGTACGCTTCACTGCCCGTACAGGCGCGCGAGCGGGCAAGGTCGGCGTTTCGGGTTTTCCAGGGCAATCCTGCGCATCCCGGACTTTCCCTGGAGCGTCTGCGGGCTGATGCGGAATCCTGGTCGGTCCGGATCACTCGCGACTATCGCGCCGTGGGGAGGAGGCACGGGGACACGATGATCTGGTACTGGATCGGCACGCACGAAGAATTTGACCGCGACTTCCCGGCGTAGGTCATCGCGCCTCTACTCGATATCCTCCATGGCGCGGAGAAAAGGTGCCAGGAACCGTTGTTTCGTCGCGCGCTGCACGGAAACGGTTCCTGACACTTTTCCTGCCTCCTGTACCTCGTTGCGCCGGCGTGGTGGGGCAACTTCAATCCGCTTTTTGGGCCAAAACTTGCCGGAGCCATTTTCGCCAGACCCGACCCGGCGGCGCCGGCAGGTCTTGCCGGTAGTCGATCTCGCGGCGATACGGCCCGGCGTCATAGGTGTGTTGGAAAACGCCCTGAAGATCCAGCGGCGGCGGCGGGTCGCCCGAAAGCAACGGGATGGCGATCTCCGGCAAGGGTTGGTTGAGCCGGACCGGATAGACGAAGAAATCCTCGAGGTTGTCGAAGCGGTGAATCGAGACGTGGTACTCGAACTCGCCCGCGACCCTTGCCAGGTGATGCCGCGGCACCGCGGTGGTGTGTTCTCCGCCGCGAAGCAGATCGATCTCCACGAGATGGACCTTGCCGTACAGAATCTCGCCTTGCTTGCGGAGGTATAGGTCCCGGCCGTGTTCGCCCGGCGTCTTGTTGCTCAGGCTGAGCAGTTCGATGCAGGTCACCAGGCGCCGCTCGGATCCGCGTCCCAGATAGATCTCGACGAAAGGCTCGCGGCGTTCGTCGTGGGTTACGTGGACCACCAGCGGCTCGGAGCGGGGCGGCGCTGCAACAGCCACCGCCGCCCCCTCGGTCTCTGCGGGTGTGTTTTCGGGCCGCACCACCTGCACGTCGGGACCGATGAATCGCTCGGAGACTTCGACCCACACCCGGCGGCCTAAAGCAGCAATGTACGGCGGCGGAAGCCGCTCCTGGATCCGCTCGCTAAGGTGCGTGATGAAACGGTCATGGAAATCCGGAAAAATATCCGGGTGTTCCAAGAACGGGTCCATTCCCGGAAACGGCGATGGCATGGGCGATCCTCCCGAGGCCCCCTGATCGAGCAGGGATTCTAAAAAAGTCGACAACGCTCCACGGTGTCCCCTCTAGTTATCATATCCGAAAACGACGGGTGGGGGCGAGCGTGATCGAGAGGCCGGTCCGTGATTTTTGGCATTGCCGCCGACGCCTCGCAAGGCGCCATCGGAGCCCGAGTAACAAAGCGGTCAGAACTATTTATCGTTCGATTCATTCTTTCGCGGGCGACCACGCGGCCGAATGGCAGGATCCAGGTCCCGCCGCCGACCGCTACGCGGCGGCCCCCCGGACGCAGTCGGGGGGCTTTTCTTTGCAGCGACGCCACCCTCCGTCGCAGGGCGGGGGCTTTTCTTTGCAGCGACGCCACCCTCCGGCGCAGGGCGGGGGCTCTTTCCCCGCTTGCCGCCCTCGACCAGGCGGAAATCCAACTCGCGGCGTTCGAGGTCCACACGGGCGACGACCACCCGCAACAGGTCGCCCAGGCGGTAGCGGTTGCCGAGGCGGCGGCCCATGAGCGTGTGCGTCGCGCGATCGAGCGAATAGTAGTCGTCGGCCAGGGCGTCGGCATGGATCAGCCCTTCGGCCGGGAGATCGAGGCCCTGAACGAACAGCCCGAAACCCTCGACCCCGGTCACGACGGCGTCCATCTCCAGGCCCACGTGGTCGCCCAGGTAGGCGAGGAGCTTGAGTTTCGTGAGGTCGCGCTCGGCGGCCTCGGCCCGCTGCTCGCGGTCCGAGCAGTGCTGGCCCAGCAGGACGAGTTGATCGAGATGGGTCCGCGGCTTCCGGCCGGAAAGTATCTCGCCCAGCAGGCGGTGGACCGTGAGGTCCGGATAGCGGCGGATGGGCGAGGTGAAGTGGCAGTAGCACTGGCTAGCCAGGGCGTAGTGGCCTTCTTCCTTGGGACTGTAGACGGCCCGCTGCATCGCCCGGAGCACCGCGTAGTTGACGGCGCGCTCCGCCGGCCGGCCCCGGACTTCGTCCAAGAGCCGCTGGAGCTCGAAGCGGTCCTGGAGGCTCGCGGCCGTGAGGCCCAGCTCGCGGACGAACTCGGTCAGTGCCCGGAGCTTGTGCGGACTGGGGGCCCCGTGGACGCGGCGGAGGAACGCGAGTCCCTTTTGGCCCAGCATATCGGCCACCGCCTCGTTGGCGGCCAGCATGAACTCCTCGATGACCTGGTGGCTCTCGGTGTCCTCGACCACGTGGGCGCCGGAGACGCGGCCCTGGGCGTCCAGGTCGACTTTCACCTCGGGCATGGAGAGCACGAGCGCCCCGTGCTCGATCCGGCGGCGCCGCAGGGTCATGGCCAATTCGTGCATGCGGCCCAGGAGGTCGTGGACCTTCGGGCCGAGGTGAACTCTTGTGACTCCGGGAGGCTGGAAAAAGGGGACAGTCCCCATTTGTGCGACTCCCGCGATGCGGGGCCCGCCTCCGGGCCGTTCCGGCAAATGGGGACTGTCCCCTTTTTCGGCCAGGAAGGCGTCGACCTCGTCGTAACTGAGCCGCTTGCTGCTCCGGATCGCCGCCGCGTGGAACTCGGCATGCTCGCGGATCCCTTCCGGCGTGAACTCCATCAGGACCGACTTCACATAGCGGACCTTCTCGGGCTGGAGGCTCGCCAGGCCGTTGGAGATCAGCTCGGGCAGCATGGGCAGGACGCGGTCGGGCAGGTAGACGCTGGTGCCGCGGTTGTGGGCCTCGCGGTCCAGGGCGGTCCGCGGGCGGACGAAATGCGCCACGTCGGCGATGTGGACCCCCAGCCGCCAACGCCCGTCGTCAAGCCGCTCCAGCGAGATCGCATCGTCGAAGTCCCTGGCGTCCGGCGGGTCGATCGTCACGATCGTCAGG
>JBEKCP010000190.1:0-9425 GCA_050014815.1 Thermoguttaceae bacterium
ACTCCACCTAATCGTTACAATCGTTACAGTGTCTTGCGGCCTACGTAGCCAAAACTCTCCCTGTGCCGGCTACATGCTAAACGTGCTCAGTCGGCGGGTGGGATTGGAGCGGTTCTCCGCCCCCCGAGCGGAGCACGGCCTGATCGTACATCAGGTCCAGAATGCCGCCGACCGTCTTGGCCTGGCCGGTTTCCAGGAGCACGTCGAGCTTGTCGTGGAGGTCGCGCTTGCGGTTCATGGCGTACACGGCGGTGAGGGTCCCGTCGAAGGTCAGGGGACCGCCTGAGCCGACCCGGCTGTGCAACTCGTCGAAGTCGGCCTCGCCCCAGCCTTCAAACAGATCCGGGCGGCCCTGGAGCACCTCCTCGACGACCGGGTTGGTGCGGCGATCGAACCGCCGGTAGAGCAGTTGTGCCGGGTCTACGAAGAACTCGTCCACCGGCACGCCGAGCCCCTGGGCCAGACGATGGAGGGTCCGGGCGTGCGGGCGGTGCGTGCCGCGGGCGATGCTGCGGACCGTTCGTTCGTCCAGTCCGCTCCGCTGGGCCACGTCGTGGATCGACAGTTCCGTGGCCGCCATCAGTCGCAGCAAGTTTTGTCCCGCGTGATCGGACATGGGCTTTCCTTCCGGGAAAAGGCGGCTGTCACCGCTTCCCGCCTTATATATACACATGTATATGGCATTTCCCGGCGGCCGTCAAGGGATTTTTGGGCCATGCGGCCCTTGGAGCGGACAGCCGACTGGAGTATCTTGATAGGGTACCCCTTGGGAGTTACTGCCATGACTCGCCTCCTCTCTCGGCGCTCGATGCTGCGCCATTTGACCGAAACGGCCGCCTTTACCGCGGCAGTCTCAACGCTAGCGCCCCTGCTGGCCGCCCCGGAGACTCGCGGGTCCAGGGCCCGCGGGTTCAAAATCGGCGCGTGCGACTGGAGCCTCGGCAAGCGCGGCGACCCGGCGGCACTGGACCTGGCCAAGGAAATCGGCCTGGACGGGGTGCAGATCGACATGGGCAACGTCGGCAACGACATGCGACTCCGCACGCCCGAGTTCCAGAAACAGCATCGCGAGGCCGCCGCGCGGACCGGCCTCGCGCTGGCCTCGCTGGCCATCTGCGAGCTCAACAACGTGCCGCTCAGGAGCGACCCCCGCGCGGCAGAGTGGGTGGCCCAGAGCGTGGACGTGTGCAAGGCCCTGGGGCTGCCGGTCGTGCTGATCCCCTGTTTCGGCAAGGGCGATCTCGACATGAGCCGCACCGCCGAGATCGATCACGTGGTGAAGGTGCTGAAGGAGGTTGCTCCGAAGGCCGAGAAACAGGGCGTTGCGCTCGGCTTGGAGGACTACCTCAGCGCGGAGGACAATCGAAAGATCATCGACCGGGTGGGCTCGCCCGCCGTGAAGGTCTATTACGACGTGGGCAACTCGACCGACAAGGGGCGCGACGTGGTCAAGGAGATCCGCGCCCTGGGCAAGCTGATTTGCGAGTTCCACGCCAAGGACGGCAATTACATGCTCGGCCAAGGCCGCATCGACTTCAAGCAGGTCCGCCAGGCGATGGACGACATCGAGTACAGCGGCTGGATTCAGATCGAGGCGGCCCATCCGCACGGTCTGGTCCCCGATTACACGGCCGACCGCAAGTACCTCAAGGACCTTTTCCCCGCCCGGGTGTGAAGTACCCGGCACGTGCGTGGGGAACCTGTCAATCCGCCCCTGAAGGGACTCCTCGGGACGAGTCGTTGCGGCGATTAGCGGACATATCACGCACGGCCATTTTGAGAGATTCGTGCCGGCTACTGATCGCGATCCTGCTCAGATCGCGACCTCCTCAACCACCACACCCTCGGGAGGACCGGCCTCCTCGAGCGGTTCCAGATAGAGCGCAATCGCTTCCAGAATATTCTGCCGGGCCTCGTCCAGCGTGTCTCCTTCCGAGATACAGCCAGGCAAGGCGGGAACGTAAACCGTGTAACCGCCTTCGTCGGACGGCTCAAATACTATTTTGACTAACAAGGGCAACCTCGACTTGGCTAGGAGCCTGCACGGGCTTTCCAAATTATTGGCGCCAACATCGCGACAAACCAGTCCGCCCAAGCCAGGCCATGGACCACAACTCGCTGGTATCCATTGTATCAAGCGGCACACTGGTTGCCGGTGGCAGCCCGGTGCGGCGCGAGACGGAAGAGGCCGAAAAGCTCCTGCTCGGTCAGGCCCAACCGCTGCGGCCCGGTGGCGCCGGAGAAGATCGCGTCGAAGAGCGCCCGCTTCTCCTGGAGAATGCGGTCGATCCGCTCTTCGATCGTGTCGAGGACGAGGAAGCGGGAGACCGTGACCGGCCCGCTCGTGCCGATGCGATGCGCGCGGTTGACCGCCTGGTCCTCGACGGCCGGGTTCCACCAGCGGTCGAACAGAAAGACGTAGCTGGCGAACTGGAGGTTCAGGCCCACGCCGCCCGCCCCGTAGGTCATCAAGAGGACCCGCCGGCCGGGGTCGTCGCGGAACTGCCGGACGACGCCGTCGCGCCGGGCCGAGGGGACCTGGCCGTGGTACTCCAGCGGGCCGAACCGGCCCAGGGCGTCGGCCAGCCGCCGGACGGTGGCGACCCACTGGCTGAAGACGATGGCCTTGCGGCCGCTCGTGGCCGTCTCTTCAAGGTCGGCCTCGAGGCGTTCGAGTTTCGAGCTCTCGCCGCTGGCCGGGTCGAAGTTGCATATCTGCTTGAGCCGCAGCACCAGCTCGAAGACGTGCTGGATCTTGGCGGCCGCCCCCATCTCGGTGAGCCGGACCACTCCCTCCTCCTCGGCCAACCGGTAGGCCTCGCGCTGGGCGGGCGTCAGCTCCAGGTCGGCGTCGCGGAACAGCTTGGGCGGCATTTCGGTCAGGACTTGCTCCTTGGTCCTTCGGAGGACGTAATCGCGGACGGTGCGGCCCATCTTGCGGGGCTTCATCTCCGGCGAGAGGAAGCCCGGGGCGAGGAAGTCGAAGATCCCGACCAGGTCCTCGGCGGTGTTCTCGACCGGCGTGCCGGTGAGGGCCCAACTCCGCCGCCGCGCGATGCCGCGGACCACCTCGCTGGTGGCGCCGGCGCGGTTCTTGATCCGCTGCGACTCGTCCAGCACGACCAGGTCGAACCGCACGCGATGGCCATCGCTGCCGCCGCGCTCGACCACCTCGCGATCGCGGACGACCATCTCGTAGTTGGCGATCCGCACGGGCACGTCGGGCAGCCGCCACTGCCACGCCCGGCGGGCCTGCTCCCCTTCGACCACCAGCACGGGCAACTCGGGGGCCCACAGGTGGAACTCCCGCTGCCAGTTCGTTACCAGGGGCTTGGGACAGACCAGGAGGACCGTGGCGATCTCGCGGCGGAGCATGAGCAGGCGGATCGTGGTGATGGCCTGCATCGTCTTGCCCAGGCCCATCTCGTCGGCCAGGATGGCAGCGTGCCGCGGATAGAGGAACGCGATCCCATCGAACTGGAACGGAAACGGCCGTAACGGCATCACGAGCGAGCCACCCAACAGCAGCGTTTCCAAAGGCGGCTGCAAGAGGTAGTGCAACCGGTCTTCGAGTTTGATGACATCTTGGGGCGGCCGGATGCGAGTGGCGGAAGAAGGGTGAGAAGGGAGTTTAGCGGCGGGGCTTGCCCCGCGCTGACATGGGTGTGAAGGGTGAGAAGGGGCGGCGGCCACCGCGGTCTCCTCGACCGGCTCGGGGAACCGGAAACTCCGAACCACCAGCGCCGGCCTATGAATAGAGATGGAAACGACCCGCGGCGGCGGAACCTCGACCGCGATCGTCGAGACCTCGATCCCCAACGGCCGGGCCAGGACCTCATTCCAGCCGGTTGCTTGCGGCGTCGCCGGCAAACGGAGGTCCACCTCGCGGGCGTCCGGGGCCGGCGGCGGGAACCAGTGATGGACCGCGGGTCCGTTGGTCATCGCGCCGCCTGCTGGGCTTCTTCGATCGCCTCGCGGATCCTGCCGAACGGCTCCGCCAGATCCAGCGACTCGGCCGTCTCGGCCAGACGCTCGGTAATACGCTCCCGGTCGGCGGCCGCGGACTGGGATACCGCCAGGCGATTGCGGCCCAACGGGAAGGAGAGTAGCCGGGTGGGGGCCTCACATGGTCCCTCCGCCCCTTCGCCTGCGGCGGCCTCCCTTGGGAGCACCAGTGCCACGGGCATCGCCGCCAATTCCCGGACGGCCAGGACCGGCTCTCGATCCGTGCAGACCACCAGCGGCTGGATCCTCCCCTGAGCGATCAGCGTGGCCCCGATCTGCTCGCCGTAGAGGTAGGCCTCCAGTGTCGGGCCGTAAAGGATCTGCTGGGCCCGATTCGGGCGGATGGGTGCCGTGCAGTGGAACTCCAGGGGGCGGCCCGAGAGGTTCAAAAGCAGGTAACCGCCGAACAAGCCGTGCTGCGGGTGGTCCAGCACGGTGAGGAATCCCAGGGCAGGTTTCGATCTTGAGCTATCAGCCTCCATGAGTCGTCTCATTTCGCGCAGTTTTTCGGGTCGGCGGAAGCTGCCTATTTTGCCAGCGGTAGATGTCCGGCGGTTGGTGAATCGGGTTGCGACTGGCGGCAACTTTAGCGGAAGGGGCTGGGGAAGGATGACGGCGGAAGGCGGAAGGATGAAGGATGAAGGATGAAGGATGAAGGATGAAGGATGAAGGATGAAGGATGAAGGATGAAGGAAAAAACCACTTGAAATCTCTTTCCCTCCGCCTTCCGCCCTCCGCCTTCATCCTTCCGCCCTCCCTTGGCCCCTCTTGTGAGTATATCTGGCCCACCATCACAGAATTCCGGGCCGGCCCCTCGACAATTTCGCTGGTTTCTGTTTATACTGGTAGTGAAAGGACTGACCCGATGACCCAAGACCAGCAGCGTTCCCGGCCGCCGCTTTATAGCCAGATCGATGTCTCGCAGCCCCAGTTCCATCCGGCCGTGCCCCCGCGGGGCACGGAGGGGGAGATGGCTTACCTTCTGCGCCAGATCTTGGCGGGCCAGGATCGACAGAACGAGATCCTGGAAGAGCTGATTAGCCAGATCAGCTCGTCGCAGCGGCAGCGGGCCAGTGAGCTGGGTCAGTGGAAACAGGCCAATCCCCACCTGGCGAGGAGCTGCCGGGTGGCTGCCGAGGCCCTGGGGAAGATACAGACCGAGTTTCTCGACAGCCTGACGCGGGAAATCAGCGAGAACTGCGAGACGTTGATGGAAGGCGACTTCATGCTCAACGAGTTCGTCGATCGCTTCGGACCCCGCATGGCCCATCTCAATGGGCTCCTCCAGGTGCTCTCTCAACTTAGCGCCACGCCGAGTCCGGCCAGTGCCCCGAATTCGCCTTGACGTGGTTTCCGTCCCTCGCTCGCGCGTCGGGCTAGTGAGACGGGCGATGAGCCGGCTTTTCCGGCAGAGCCTCGCTCTGCCCTTGCTGTTGGGGGCGGCGGGGTGCCCGGCCGTCCTGCCTCCGGATCCGGGCCCCGCAGAGCCGTCCGGCTCGCCCCGCGGCAGCCCACCGGCAGTGCCAGCCGTCACGTTCGAGAAGCCGCAGGCCGCTCCGGCCGACGCCTGGCCCTTGGGCCGCGGCTGCCCGGCGGCCACGGGCGTCGCCGGTTCCGGGCTCGGCGAGCGGCTCGAATGGCTGTGGACCTTCTCGGCCCCGAAGCGGGGCTTCGAGTCGGCGCCCGTGGTAATGAACGAAACCGTCTACGCCAGCTCCACCAGCGGCGTTCTCTACGCGATCGATCTGGCGGCCGGGCACCAGCAGTGGCAGTTCCAGGGGCAGTCGCCCTTCACCGCCGGGCCCGCCCTTTCGGGCCACCAGGTCTTCATCGGCGACAGCGACGGCGAGTTCTACTCGATCGATGCCCGGTCCGGCAAACGTCTCTGGCAGTTCTCCACGGACGGGGAGATCGACTCCAGCGCCGGATTCTATCGGGATTGCGTCCTCGTGGGCTCCCAGGACGGGTTCCTCTACTGTCTGAAGGCCGATACGGGCGAGCTCGTTTGGAAATACGAGACCCACGACCAGGTCCGCTCGTCGCCGACGATCGTCGATCACCGGTGCTTCCTGGCCGGCTGCGACGGCCGGCTGCACGTCATTGATCTCGACACCGGAAAGGGCCTGGCGAAAGTGCCCATGGACTCTCCGACCGGCTGTACGCCCTCGGTGATGGGCGGATGGCTCTTCGTCGGGACCGAGGAGCGCGGGTTTCTGGCCATCGACCCGGCGAAGGCCGAGGTCCGGTGGCGTTTCGAGGCGGAAGAGCAGGCGGCATTCCGCTCGTCGTCCGCCGTCACGCCGGAGGCGATCCTGGTCGGCTGCCAGGACAAGACGCTCCAGGCGCTCGAGCCCGCCAGCGGCCGGCCGCTCTGGAGCTTTTCCACGCGAGGCCGGGTCGATAGCTCGCCGGCAGTTGCCGCCGGGCGGGTATTCTTCGGCTCGTCCGACGGGCGGATCTACGGTCTGGAGATCAAGACGGGCCGCCAGGTGTGGCGTTTCGAGGCGGGTGGGTCCATCACCGGCTCGCCGGCCATCGCCGCCGGACGCCTGGTGATCGGCACCGATGCGGGCAGGCTGTATTGCTTCGGAGAAAAGCCCCGATGACCCATCAAGAAGTTGTCGCTCGGCCGGTGCTGACCGTCGTGCTCTGCGAGGCCCGCGCCGCAAGCGATGCCCAGCGCCGCTTGGAGCGCGGGTTGGCCGATGCCCTGGCCGCCCGGCCGGACGTGGCCTTCGCCGTCCTGCCCCATCTCTACGACCTTGCGCCCGGCGGACCGGCCGTGCAATTCTTGCAGTCCATCCCGGGACCTCTGGCCGTCCTCGGCTGGCTCTATCCTCGTGCGGCGTACTGGGTGCTCCACGCCAACGGGATCGAGGATCGGCCCGACCGGATCATACGGTGCTTCGATCTCCGCGGTCAGGGGGAAGGCGCCGAGGTCCTGGCCGAGATCGACCGGATATGTATTCCGCACACGGGGTGTGCGGGCTGCGTGACGATCGAAGAGACCGTCGTGCCGCGATGGTACCCGGTCATTGACCAACGGCGTTGCACGAACTGCTTGGAGTGTCTGAACTTCTGTCTCTTTGGCGTCTTTGGGCTGGACAATTCGGGGAAGGTCTTTGTCGAGCAACCCGACGCCTGCCGCGACGGCTGTCCCGCGTGCAGCCGGATTTGCCCCCCCGGCGCGATTATGTTTCCCGAGCACCCCGACCCGGCAATTGCCGGCGGGGCGATTGCCGGCGACTCGTTCGCCCCCCCTACGCACCAGGAGGGGGATGGCCTGGATCGGCTGATCGACGAGTTGGACGAGTCGGATCTGTAGCCTCAAGAAACCCGTCTGGACACCGGCCGGTGTTTTTGGGAGACTCCACCCCCCCATGGGTTCCCCCGGGAGGAAAAAGGCACCCAGAGGGTACCCGGTCCCCATTTGTGCGAAGCACCCTCCGGGCCGTTCCGGCAAATGGGGACTGTCCCCTTTTTCCGCCCGAAATGGGAGATTACACTATGAGACTCGCGCGCACGGTGGCCGTCAGTTTGGTGCTGACGATGCTAATGGGCGGTTGGACAGTAACGGCCCACGGCTGGTCGTTGCTCCATCCCTTCTCCGCTGACCAACCGGACACCCAGCCGGCGAAAACGGCTCCCAAGCCGGCCGCTGCGCCGTCTTCCACCGCCGGTAAGGCGGCCTCGAACAACAACGGCTTCCTGAGCGGCATCGGCGATGCGTTCACGTCGAAAAAGACGCCGCCGAAGAAACCGGCCCCCACCTTCGGTCACCTCCCCTCGAATGCCGCCAAGCCGGCGAGCAAGCCCTCGTCTTTCTGGTCCTCCTTGAACCCCTTTCATAAGGAGGAACCGAAGAAGCCGAAGACCGTCCAGGACTTCATGGCAATGGAGCGGCCAAAGTGAGTCGTGGAGCCCTTACGCCGTGCGCGGGGAGTAGTGATGCGTTTCCGAAGGCGAAACGCCGCATTTCCGTTCGCGTAGCCAATAGCAGCGTTGGGCGGTTCGGGGCCTTTGCCGTGGCGGCCGGGTTGCTCCTGGCACCGGCCGGCTGTAATTCTCCATCGAGTTCAGCCAGGCCGGGGGGTGCCCTATCGAACCTCCCTCCCAACCAGAAAGAGGGGGAACTCGGCAAGAAAGTGGGATCCGACCATTTCCCCACCGCCGAAGAGGCCGGGATCAACTAGCGGTTGTCACAACATCCCACACTAGCCCGAAGCGCAAGCGAGGGCAGGTGTTGCCAGGCCTCGCTTGCGCTTCGGGCTAGTGTCGGCCTATGAAGAATGGGGGTAGTTGACACCGTTGAGCCGGACCGGTAAATTGCACTTGTCTGTGGGCGGATGTCGCAAGGCGTATCGCTCCAGGACGGACAGACTACCGCGGGGGGGCCGGCACTCTCCGCAAGACCGGCCCGGGGGAAATGGGTGTTGCCAACGGCGGCTCTGCCGCCCTTCGAGTCCTGGCATGGTGCCTGGCCCTGGGCCTTGGCGCGCCGTGGTGCGCAGCCCAGCAGGCGGGTCTCGGCGCCCGGCATCACCCCTGGGGCCGTTTCCAGCCCGGGGCATGGAAGCTCGTTCGCGCCGTGACCGAAACGCTCGACCACCAGGGGCTGGTCATGAACACGAGCGTTACGGAAACCAAGACCACGCTCGTGAAAATCGACAGCGACGGGGTCGTGCTGGAGGTCGAGGTTGGCATCGAGGTGGCCGGGAAGGAGTTCGACGGCCAGCCCCAGTGCATCAAGCAGGGTTTTCACGGCGAGTTGACCAACTCGGACGCCAGAGTCCAACCCCCCGTCCCCGCCCAGGTCGTCGTCGACGACCGAAAGATCGATTGCTTCCTCCAGAAGATCGAGTTCTCCGGACCGCACGGCCGGACCACGACCAACCTCTACTACTGCGATTCGGTGGTGCCTTACGTCCTGAAACGGGAGAGCACCACGACCGACGCGGACGGCAAGGAGGTGCTGGGCACGACCACGATGGAGGTGGTGGCCCTCGAAATGCCGCAGAAAGTCCTGTCGGAAATCAAGAATGCGGCCTGCCTGAAGATCGTTCAGAAACAGCCGAAGGGGACCGTCGTTACGCTGGCGATGACCACAAGCGACGTCCCCGGGGGGGTCGTTTCGCACCTTTCGAAAGAGACGGACAAGGACGGCCGGATCGTCTGCCGCAGTAATCTTGAGCTGATCGCCTACGGAACGCAGCCGGAGAAGGAGCGGACGGGGTTGTTTGGGCGCAAGCGGCCGCCGCGGATCCGCAAGCCCGCCCCCTACACGCCGCCGCAATAAGGGCGCCCTGTGGACCGCGGCGATTTACGGCCGGTTCTGGCCACCGAGGCCGAGTTGTCGCTTGACCTCGTCGAGGGGAAGGGTTTGCGTCTGCCTGGCTCGCTCATCGAGAAGCGCCATCAGC